>JAQGMP010000453.1 GCA_028292285.1 Variovorax sp.
TGGATGTTGCGGCGCGTGGCCGCGATCAGCGTTTCGGTCGCCGTGCCGCTGATCGGGAAAAAGCGGATCAGATGTTCTGGAGGGGGCAGCACGTTGATGTCCTTGATGCGTTCGTCGTCGGTCTTGCTGGTTTTCTCGACGGTCGCATACCAGCTGTCGCTGGGTCGGGCGGTAGGGAGGGTCATCGTGGGCTCCTGATCTGAAGTCTTGATTGAAAAACGCGGGGCATAAAAAAACCGCCGGGGCGTGAGCGCCGGCGGTTTTAGAGGGTGTACGTTTGCTTTACGCGCTCGCCTCTGGGCCGCCGGAGATCCGGAACCAAAAGTACGAAAAATAAAACGCGGCGCGCAGAGACATAGGGGCGGAATGTAGCACAGGGATTTTGAGAACGGCGTCGCGTTGACTCGTCAAGCCGTGCCGCCGACCGTGAGCCCATCGATGCGCAACGTCGGCTGGCCGACGCCCACCGGCACGCTCTGGCCTTCCTTGCCGCAGGTGCCGACGCCCGAATCCAGCGCCATGTCGTCGCCGATCATCGTGACGCGCGTCAGTGCATCGGGGCCGTTGCCGACGATGGTCGCGCCCTTCACCGGGTACTGGATCTTGCCGTTCTCCACCCAATACGCTTCGCTCGCCGAGAACACGAACTTGCCGCTGGTGATATCGACCTGCCCGCCGCCGAAGTTGGTCGCGTACAGGCCCTTCTTGATGCTGGCGACGATCTCTTTCGGGTCCTTGTCGCCGCCCAGCATGTAGGTGTTGGTCATGCGCGGCATCGGCACGTGCGCATAGCTTTCCCGGCGGCCATTGCCAGTCGGCTTGACTTTCATCAGGCGCGCGTTCATCGAGTCCTGGATGTAGCCCTTCAGGATGCCGTCTTCGATCAGCACGTTGCGCTGGCTGGCATTGCCTTCGTCATCGACGTTGAGCGAGCCGCGACGGTCGGCGATGGTGCCGTCGTCGAGCACGGTCACGCCCTTGGCCGCCACGCGTTCGCCAATGCGGCCCGAAAACGCGCTCGATCCCTTGCGGTTGAAGTCGCCTTCGAGCCCGTGGCCGATGGCCTCGTGCAGCAGGATGCCAGGCCAGCCCGGGCCGAGCACGACGGTCATTTCGCCAGCCGGTGCGGGCCGCGCTTCGAGATCCGTGAGCGCGGCCTTGACGGCCTGGTCGACGTACTCGGCGATGTGCTCGTCGTCGAAGTAAGCCAGGCCGAAGCGCCCGCCGCCACCGCCGGAGCCGATTTCGCGGCGGCCGTTTTGCTCGGCGATCACCGTCACCGACAAGCGCACGAGTGGCCGCACGTCGGCGGCCAGCGTGCCGTCAGCACGTGCCACCAGCACGACGTCGTATTCGCTCGCCAGGCCGGCCATCACTTGCGCCACACGCGGGTCACGCGAGCGCGCCAGCTTTTCGACCTTGCCGAGCAACGCGACCTTGGTCGCGCTGTCGAGCGTGGAGATCGGGTCGACACCGCCGTAGAGCGAACGGCTCGATGCGACCTTGCGGGAAGGCGTCCTGGCGCGGCCGGTGCGGCCTGTCGCCGAGATCGACCGCACGGTGCGCGCTGCGTCGAGCAACGACGCTTCGGAGATGTCGTCCGAATAGGCAAACGCGGTTTTTTCGCCGCTGACCGCGCGCACACCGACGCCCTGGTCGATGCTGAAACTGCCGGTTTTGACGATGCCTTCTTCCAGGCTCCAGCCTTCGCTGCGGGTGTACTGGAAGTAGAGATCGGCGTCGTCGACGCCGTACGAAGTGATTTCGCCGAGCGCTTTGCCGAGGTGCGATTCGTCGAGGCCGAAGGGCGTGAGAAGCAACGATTGCGCCGTGGCAAGGCGCTCGATGGTGGGTTCGCGTGAAATCATAGGGACATTATTGCTCGCCCCCAGGGGCGAGCGCACTTCGTGTCGCTTCGCCCTCCCCCCTGCCGGGGGCAATGCGAGCAGCCCGGCGAAGCCGGTTCTGCCGCATTCACCAACGGACCGCAGCCTTACGGCGCGGTCAGGTTTGCATCAGGCGTTTGGCGCGCGATATCGACATCAGGATGCCCAGGCCGAGGCCGAGCGTGACCATGGCGGTGCCGCCGTAGCTGATGAAGGGGAGCGGCACACCGACGACGGGGAGGATGCCGCTGACCATGCCCATGTTGACGAACGCGTAAGTGAAAAAGATGAGCGTGATGGCGCCTGCCAGCAATCGCGAGAACAGCGTGGGCGCGTCCGAGGCGATCGCGAGGCCGCGGAAGATCAGGAAGATGAAGGCCGCGATCAGGAACAGATTGCCGGCCAGCCCGAATTCCTCGGAGTACGCGGCAAAGATGAAGTCGGTGGTGCGCTCTGGAATGAACTCCAGATGTGTCTGCGTGCCCTGCATGAAGCCCTTGCCGCCGACGCCTCCGGCGCCGATCGCGATCATTCCCTGGATGATATGAAAGCCTTTGCCGAGCGGATCCTTGCCCGGGTCGAGCAGCGTGCAGATGCGCTGCTTCTGGTAGTCGTGCAGCACTTGCCAGTCGAATCCGTCGGCACACAGCGTCGACTCGTAGCCGACGATCAAGGCCACCGCCACCAGGCCGATGAGGAACGGCGGCAAGATCAATTTCCACGACAGGCCCGCAAAGAAAATCACCGACAGCCCCGCCGACAGCACCAGCAGCGCCGTCCCGAGGTCGGGTTGCTTCACGATCAGCCCGACCGGGACCACCAGCAGGATGGTCGCCACCGCGAAATCGAGCGGCCGCAACTGGCCTTCGCGGCGCTGGAACCACCAGGCCAGCATCAGCGGCATGGCGATCTTCAAAATCTCGCTCGGCTGAATGACGAAGCCGACGTTGAGCCAGCGCTTGGCGCCCTTTTTGGTCAGCCCGAACACCGCCACGGCGATGAGCAGCGCCACTCCCAGGGTGTACAGCGGCACCGCGCAACTCATGAGCCGCTGCGGCGGAATCTGTGCCACCACGAACATGATGAAACCGGCCAGCAGCATGTTGCGGCCGTGGTCCACGAAGCGGGAACCGTGGTCGTAGCCCGATGAATACATCGTCAGCAGCCCGGCGCACACCAGCAAGAACACGGCGAAGGCGAGAAAGCCGTCGAAGCCCTGAAAAATGGGCGCGATGCGGCGCGCGAACGAAGGCTGATTGAACACGGCGGACATGGCCGCGGATTATCCGCGCCTGTCGGGCACTGCTGGCCCTTGGCCTCCGAATTCGACCTGGACGACGGTGCGGCCGGGTCGGCTTTCCAGCAACAGGCGCACGCCCAGCGCCGCCGCGCGCTCACCGAGCGCCCGCGGTACCTGCGACACATCGAAGCCGCGGCCGTTGTCGATCACGCGCAGGCGCAGCACCTCGCCGTGCATCTCCGCTTCGAGCCGCAACACGCTGGCGCCGGCATGCTGCAGCACATTGGAGATCGCCTCGAACAACAACAGCTGAACCTGCCGCATCGCCTGGCCGTCGAGCCCGGCCACCGGCACCAGGTCGTCGACCGCCCACTCGAGTGCGATGCCCGATGCCGCAAAGCGCGGCGTCATGCGGTAGCGCATGCCCGCCAGCAGCGCGCCGACATCGCCCGGCGGCAGATGGATCGAGTCGATCGACAGCTTGAGCTGGTCGAGCGAATCGCGCAGCGTGCGCAACACGTCGGCATCGCTCGCCTGGCCCGACTGCAACTGGCGGATCGCGGCGCTGATGTGGGACCCGACGCCATCGTGCATGTCGCGCAGGATGCGCTCGCGCTCGTGGGTGCGCGCTTGTTCGCGCGCTATCTTCTCGAGCTTTCCGTAGGTCGACTGGAGTTCCTGCTCCCGCTCGGCGACGCGCTCGGCCAGCGTGACCACCCAGCCCCGCGCCTCGGCGCTGGCGGCCCGAAAGCGCTGCAGCACGATCAACAGCAAGGCGACGCCGAAGAACACCGTCGAATAGCGGACCCAGGTCGTTTCACCGTACGAATCGCTGACCCGGATCACCAGCCAGTCGCGCGCGCCGAAGACGATCGACACCGCCGCCGCGGTCATGACCAGCAGTCGCCCGACGTTGGGCCTGCGCACCGCCGCGGTGGCAAAGCCGCCGACGAAGACGATCAGGATGCCGATCTCAACGACCAGCCAGCCGGTCAGCCACCGCGACTCGTCGCTGGCCATCGACAACCACGAAAAAACAAGCGTGCCAACGACGACGGACGCCATCGGCCACCGGATCCAACGCGTGCGCCCATGCTTGTCCCAGCCGGCCAGGTGATAGCAAAACATCATGGCGGAGGCCACCCAGCCGGCGTAGCACAGCGCCATCAGCACGGCCCACGGGCCCCACGACAACGGTGGCTCGGCGATCACGCCGTCGGCCACTCGCAAGGCCCAGCAAAATTCGGCCAGCGCGGCCCAGAGATAGAGGCCTTCGCGCCGGCCGCCGGGCGCGCTGGTGTCGACCTGCGTCAGCCAGAGCGACAGCGCAATGCCGCCGACGATGAGACTGAACGCCGTGAGGAGCACCGTGCCGGTAAAGCGCCATGCGTAGGCGGTTTCGAAGCGTTGCGTGCGCACCGGCGCCGCCGGCCCGATCGTGACCGGCGACAGCCCGCCGCGCCGCCCGCTGTCCGCGCGAATGCGCACCTGCAGCAGGTTGTCGCCTGCATGCAGCAGGCGCTCCGGCACCGGCATGTAGATCGGCGCCTTGGCATAGTCAGCGCCGTTGTCGCGATCGAGGTCGCCGTACGCCTGCAGCAGGGCGCCGTTGAGCCGCACCTCGAACACGTTCCCGGTGCGCGGGATGAATATTCCCCAAGGCGTCTCGGGAACCGCATCGAGCACAAAAGGCAGTTCGAACGTGGCGCGGCCCGCCTTGCCGTGATGTTGCCGGTCCCAGTTGTAGGGAAGCGCAAGGACGCCCTCTTGCGTGACGCCATCGACCGTCGCTGCAAAGTAACCGGCTCGCAATTCGAGCGGCTGAACCGCAGCCGAGGCCACTACTGCGGTTGCGGTTGCGGTTGCGGCTGCGGCCACGCCCAACGATCCGCAGGCCACCAGCAACAGGGCGAGCAGCCGCACGGCGATGAAACACACGCCGCGCGCCACCGTGTCAGCGCGGATGCGGCAACAGACCGAGCCGCGTCGCCTCGAACACCGCCTCGTTCTTCGAATGCACGGCGAGCTTGCCGTAGAGGTTCTTGATGTGGGTCTGCACCGTGTGCACGCTCAGGTCTTTCAGCCGCGCGATCTCGGCGTACGAAAAACCGCGCGCGATCAACGTCAGCACTTCCTGTTCGCGTCCCGACAACAGGGTCCGAACAGCGGCATCGAGCGCGGCCGGAACGGCATCACGCGCGCTGACCGTCTGCACGCCCGAATGCAGCAGGCGGTACTTCTCCAGCACTCGCCGCGCGATCATGGGTGAGATGGGCGATGCACCCGCCTTCATTTCGATGATGGTCTGCGCGATGTCTTCGGGCGCGGCATCCTTGTGGATGTAGCCGACCGCACCGGCCTCGATGCTCGACAGCACGTTGTCTTCGTCGCCGAAGACCGAAACCACCAGCGGATCGCATTCCGCGAAGCGGGACACGACGGCACGGATGACGTCGAGCCCACTGCCGTCCGGCAGCCCGAGGTCGACCAGCAGCACGTCCGGTGGCTCGGCGGTGCGTTGCATCCAGGCAACAGCCTCGGCCACCGTGCCGGCCGATCCGAGCCATCGCAAGCGGTCGCTGCGGCGCACGCTCGTTTCGAAAAAACTGCGTGCCCGCGGATCGTCCTCCACCACGTAGACGGCCCATTCGCGCTCCGGGCGCTCCCCGCTCCCCTGGGTTTTCATGCGCCGAGCATAAGGCCCGGAAAAGTATGGCGCGGTCCGGAACTACCCGATTCATGGGATGGGCGCCGCGGGCATCGATCACGACACTGGCGCCGCACCAGCTGTAACGTTTCGTTAATACACGCGCCTCTGAAAGAACCCATGCAATCCCGAAAACTGAAAATCAAAGCCAGCCTGACGGCGGCCGTTCTCCTGTCGCTGGCCGCTTGCGGCGGCGGTGGCGGCGGCAGCGGCGGCGGCTTCGCAATTCCGGCCAGCACGCCGGCGCCGGTCGCAGGCGGGGGATCGACCACCGCACCGCTCGCCAAGCTCGACGGCGTTGCCGC
The DNA here is from genome assembly GCA_028292285.1 of Variovorax sp. Classification (GTDB taxonomy): domain Bacteria; phylum Pseudomonadota; class Gammaproteobacteria; order Burkholderiales; family Burkholderiaceae_C; genus Variovorax. The sequence goes on from JAQGMP010000453.1 coordinate 6,139, forward strand.
CACAGGCGCACCCTTTGCAGGCGCCACGCTGACGGTGGTGGACCAAACCGGCACCACGGTGTGCACCACGACGACGGACGCCGCCGGCGCTTTCAGCTGCACGCTGCCGGCAACGACCAAAGCGCCGCTGGTCATCAAGGCCAGCCGCGACGATCAGACCTTCTACAGCACCACGGCCAGCGCCGCCGATGGCATCGCCAACGTGACGCCGCTCACCACCATCATCGTTTCGCAGCTGTCGCCGGACGGCAATCCGGCCAGCTTGGCGGGCGCCATCCAGACCAATCCGTCGAGCGTGACGGCGGCCACGATCCAGACACAAGTCGCCGAACTCGTGGCCGCGCTCAAACCGCTGCTCGACGCGTTGGGCCAGGGCGCCATCGACGTGATGGCGGGCGGGTTTACCGCCAACGGCACCGGCCAGGACAAGGTGCTCGACGCCATTTCGGTCAGCGTGCTGCCCAACGGCAGTTCGGCCAACATCGAAATCACGGTCAAGACGATTCCGGCCAGCGAGGGCGCTGCACCGGTGTCGATCTCCTTCAACACCGCCGACACGGCCGCGACGCCGACGCTGCCCGCCATTACCGCGGCGGCCGTCGCCAGCACACCGACGCCGGCCGTGGTCGCTTCGCTGTTCGATCGCCTGACCGCTTGCTACGCCCTGCCCCTGACGCAGCGCGTCGGCGGCTCCGGTGCCGGCGCACAAGGCGGCGGTGCGGTTACCAACACCACCAATGCCACCGGGACCGCCGTCAACGTGACCGCGCCGGAGTGCAAGACGCTGTTCCTCAACGACGACCCGACCACGTTCCATAGCAACGGCTACGCCGTGGGCCGCGACAGCGCCAACAACGGTTCGTTCGCGGGCATCTTCCGCCAGGGCGCCACCGGCGTGAAGTTCGATCGCGGCAATTTCGAGTTCGTGCGCAGCAGCGGCGACTTCGTGCTGAGCTACCGCACGGTCGATCGACTCGGCAGCATCGACAACGACACCATCATTGCGCGCAACGTCGATGGCGCCCTCAAGCTGGTCGGCAACGACTACGCCTACCGCGCCGCCGTGCGGCCGTACTCGGAAGACCGCGAGGTGATCAATTCGCCTGCCTTCAGCTCCTACACCACCGGCTACAACATCTCGATCGACAACAAGACCGATTCGGGTGGCGCGTCGCTGTTCACGAAGGTGCTCGTCACGCCGCCGTTCGGTGCGGTACGCACGTACGTCCCGCAGGCAGGGCTCTCCTCGCTGGTCGCTACCAAGGACAACAATACGGCGCCGACGGCGAGCGGTGTGGTGCGTCTGGCAGCCGCCTACCAGAATGCCGCCACGCCCGGCAATCTGAGCGAAAAGGAAGTCAACCTCTACTTCGTGAGCCCGCAGTACACCGAGAGCCAGATCAGCACGCTGCAAAACCAGAGCGTGTGGACGATGGAGTTCTTCCTCGTCGCGGGCGGCTCGACGGTGGTCCAGTCGTACCGCACCTTGTCGCGGGCGCAAACGCTCAACGAGATCCGCCAGTTGAAGTTCGTCGGGCTGACCCCGGCCTTCCGGACGGAGCTCGTCGCGTCTACCGGCACGGCCGAGAAGATCACGTTCGGCTTGCCCACCACGTCCGAGCCGAACATCATCGACTTCAGCGCCGACGGCAACCTCGACGCATGGACGGTGCCTGAACTGGCACTGGCACCGACCTCGTTCAGCGCGAACGGCAGGGCACCCAACAACGTCGATCGGTTCAACGACAGCACGAGCCTGATCTCCACTCAACGCAAAGCCGTGATTCTGTGCACGACGCAGGGGGTTGGCGACCTGCATTGCACCGAAACCAATGGCCATCAGTACGCACAAGGCACCTCGGTGAACTCGTTCGAACTCTGGGCGCGCAACGGACGCCAGGTGGAGGTCAGCAAGAAGATCAACACCTACAAGTTCCAGTAAACGCTTCGCAAGCAACCCCAAGCCCCGCACCTGCGGGGCTTTTTTTATTGCCAGAATCAACTCTGATCTTCGCCGGATGCGCCTGATGCCCACGACCCACCTTCTCTATCTCCACGGCTTTCGTTCTTCGCCGCGCTCCGCCAAGGCACGCCTGGTCGCGCAACGGATTGCGCAGCGCCACCCCGCGGTGCATTTCTGGGCGCCGCAGCTGCCGCCCTCGCCGCACGATGCGATGGAAATGGTCATGGAGGGCATCGCCGCCTGGCCGCGCGAATCGATGGCCGTCATCGGCTCGTCGCTCGGCGGCTTCTACGCGAC
>JAQGMP010000504.1 GCA_028292285.1 Variovorax sp.
ACGCTGCACGTTCATTTCCCCCGCATCGGTTACGTACTCAAAAAGGTAGACAACGCATGATTCAGGACTTCACTGGCAAGACCGCCGTACTCACCGGCGCCGGCTCGGGCTTCGGCCTCGAATGCGCGCGCATCGGCGCCGCCCGCGGCATGAACCTGGTGCTGGTCGACGTGCAGCAAGACGCGCTCGACAAGGCCCAGGCCGAGATGGAAGCCGCCGGCGCCCAAGTGCTGGCGCGCAAGGTCGACGTGGCCGACGCAGCGCAAATGGAACAGCTTGCGGCCGACGTCAAGGCGCGCTTCGGCGCACCGCATTTTGTCTTCAACAATGCAGGCGTCGGCGCTGGCGGCCTGGTGTGGGAGAACACCGTCGCCGACTGGGAATGGGTGCTCGGCGTCGACGTGTGGGGCGTGATCCACGGCGTGCGCCTCTTCACGCCGATGATGCTGGAAGCCGCCGCCGCAGACCCGGGCTGGCGCGGCCACATCACCAACACGGCCAGCATGGCCGGCTTGCTGACTCCCCCCAACATGGGCATCTACAACGCCGCCAAGGCGGCGGTCGTGAGCCTGACCGAGACGCTGTACCAGGACCTGAACCTGGTCACCGACCAGATCGGCGCCAGCCTGTTGTGCCCGTACTTCGTGCCGACCGGCATCACCAGCAGCGAGCGCAATCGTCCGAACGCGCCCAGCAACGACCAGCTGACCAAGAGCCAACTCATCGGCCAGGCCATGAGCAACAAGGCGGTCAGCAGCGGCAAGATCACCGCGGCCGAAGTGGCGCACAAGGTCTTCGCCGCCATCAGCGACAACCAGTTCTATGTGTTCAGCCACCCCAAGGCGCTGGGCAACGTCAAGAGCCGCATGGAAAACATCGTCTCGATCACGAACCCGGCCGACCCGTTTCTCGAACGGCCGGAGATCGGCGAGAAGCTGCGGGCGCAACTGCGCGCACCTTGAGGCGCGGGGCGCTCCCGACCTGAAGCGCGCGATCGACGTCACCCGACAACGCCGGATTGTCGATCTCGTCGGCTAACAGGCGCGCGGCGGCACCGCTGGCGCTGTCGCCGAGCGCGGCGCGATGCAGGTAAGAGCGCACCGTGAGCTCGCGCATGCCGCTGCGCGCGGCGAGGCTATGCATCTCGTCGACCCACCCCGGCGCCTGCGCCATGCCTTCGGCCACGGCCAGGCCGCACAGCACATCGAGCGCGTAGCCCTTGCCCCACAAATAGGCGTCGGGCAGGCGCACGCAGCGCGCGATGGTGTCGCTCAGGATTTCGACAGCGCGCTGCGTCTCGCCGCGCAGGATGGCGACGCGCCCGAGTCCGCGGCCGGCAATGCCTTCCCAGCATGGGTCGCCGATCTGGCAGCCCAGCGCGAACGCGTGCTCAAAGCGTTCGGCTGCGGCATCCACGTCGCCTTGCAGTAGATCGATTTCGGCGCGCAGCGATTGCGGCCACGGCACGAAAGCGGTCCAGCCTTTTTGCGCCGCTGCGACCGATCGATCGAGCACCTCGGTCGCGGCAGCCAGGTCGCCGCACAGCAGCAGCGCACGACCCAGCATCGATTGCGCATAGGCCAGCTGTTTCGCATCGGCGATGGCATCAGCCAGCGCGACGGCACCGTGCAGCATGGAGAGTGCATCGGCGTAGTGCGCGGTGTCGCTCAACACCGAGCCGTGGACGATGGCGATGCGAGCCTGCTCGGCGCGATCGGCGCCGGCCTGGGTCGTGGCGCGCCGCAGCCAGGCCAGCGCGCGGTCATACCGGCCGCGCAAGAACTCGACATAGCCGAGTTCTCTGCAGGCCGCCGCCGCATGGGCCGGCGACGCCTGCTGGCCGAAGGTGAGAGCCTCGTGCAATGCGGTCGCTCCTTCTTCGTCGCGACCACGCGCGGCATGCACCAGCGCGCCGCCGAGCGCGACGCGCGCGCGGGCACGCAGCGCGGCGTCGCCGGTGGCGTCGGCTTCGACGATGGCGCGGCGCAGGCACTGCAATCCGGCGTCGAGCACCCCGGCCCCGATGGCCGCTTCGCCGGCCTCCATTTGCGCGATGGCGGCGGCTCGGCCCGTTGCCGGTCGAGCCGTCGGTGCGGCGGTATCCGTGCGCATCGCGGCTTCGAGCGTGGCGCCGGGCGGCATGCCCAGCTCGCGCATGAAGAGCTCCCGGCACGCCGCGACCTGGCGTGCCGCGCCGACGCCATCGCCCGCGGCGGCGAGGCTGCGCACCAGCAATGCCTGGTAGTTCTCGTCGAGCGGGTTCTGCCGGACCAGCCGGCCCGCCAGGTCGGCCGCCTCGCTCGCAGCACCGGCGGCGAGTCGCGCAAGCGCGGCCTCACGCAGCACCGCCTCGGTCGTCGCCTGCAGATGCCGGCGCTCCGTTGCCAGCCACACCTCGAACGACGGGCTGTTCGCGAAGCTCATGCCTTCGAGCAGCTCATGGCCGAGGCCCGGCGCGCCGAGCGCCTCGACCCAGGTGCCCGATGCAACGACGTCGATGTCGACGTATGGGCGCGGTTCGATCGATAGTGCGAGCAGGTCGCCGCGCAGGCCGGTATCGCCGAGCAGCCGCCGAAGCTGGCTCAGGTTCCAGCGGAGCGCCGCCAGCGGGTCTTCGGCATCTTCGAACAGCAGGTCGGCGAGTTGCTTTCGGCTGGGGCCTGCCCGCCGGCCGTCTGCGTGGTCGCTGCGCACGAGGTAGGCGAGCAGCCCCCAGACCTTGTGGCCGCGCGGCGACGGCAAGAGCAAGCCATCGCGCTCGACCCGGGGCGCGCCGAGAAGGTGGATGGCGAGGCCCATGCTTCGAGTCGACCCGTTTTATTCCGAAGCTTTCAGGCTTCTGCGGTGGTCGGGTCGATGACCGTCATGACGCGCGCCACACTGTCTGCCGGAAAGCCACCGCGTCTTGCATGCTCCCGCACCAGCGCTTCGTCGTCGGCGTTGTAGATGCAGTAGATCTTGTCGCCGGTGACGTAGCTCTGGACCCATTGCACGCCGGTCCCGAGCTCTTGCAGCACGCCGCACGACTTTTGCGAGATGGCTTGCAGTTCGGCGGGCTTCGACGCTCCGACGCCGGCGATGGCGCGTTCGATCACGAATTTGGGCATGACTGACTCCTGAAAAAGTGGATGGAGCCTTGAAGGTAAGCAGCGGCCGTGTGAGCGAACGTGTGACGCGGTCGACTAGGAAAAAAGTTCGATCACTCGTCCGGATGTTCCCTGGCAAAGCGCTTTTCAGCGCTGACCAGGTGCGAGACCAGCACGTGCGAAATGATGTTGACCCCGATGCCGCCGAACATCAACGGAAAAAGATACAGCGCGAACGAAACCTCCGAGCCGAAGACCATGTCGTCAGCGAGCGAAAGCGAAGCACGCGCGGCCGTCGCCATGAGCCGCAAAAAGAAGACGTCGAAGCCGGCGATGGCGACCAGTGTGAAGCCGAGCAGCAGCACCGTCCAGCGCGAAACCGCCCGCTTGAGCAGCAGCGCGACATAGATGGCGACCGGCAGCACGACCGATGCCGTGACCATGAGCCAGAAGCGCAGCTCGACAAAAACCGAATTGTTCATTGTGTTCGTTGAATGGGACAGCGAGGCAAGAAGCCGGACGCACCGGCCCCCCGTTTCTCGCGCCACTGATTACGATACGTTGCGCTCGGCGCCACGCTCGACCGCATCATTTTTCATCTTTTGAGGAGTTCTAAAGTGTCTCGTCTGCAAAGTCTGATTTCTCGTGTCGGCGCCTTGGCGCTGGTTCTCGCTCTCACGGCCTGCGCCGTCACCACCGGCCAGGCGCCCGGCGCCACCGAAATCCGGCAGGGTGTGATCGAGCAGATCACGCCGACTCAGCTGGAAACCACGCACACGGCCGGCATCGGCGCGGTGGTCGGCGGGCTGGGCGGCCTGGGCATCGGTAGCCTGATCGGGCGCGGATCGGGCCGCGACGTGGCGATGGTGCTGGGCGCCATCGGCGGCGGCTTGCTCGGCAACGAAGAGCAGCGGCGCTACGACCAGCCGATTCCGGCACAGCAGATCATCGTGCGCGTGCGCAGCGGCGTGCTGGTGTCGGTGGTGCAACCGGTCGACCCCAACCTGCGCACCGGCATGCGCGTCTACCTCGAAGGCAGCGGCAACGCGGCGCGCGTCATTCCACAATATTGAAAGGGCTCTCGAAGACCCGATGCGGCCGGAGCAAGTGGCCGTTTTCGAGGTCCGGATGCAGAAAATCCCTTGCCGGGTTGTGCTTGAAGCCGAGCCGCTCGGCCGTTCTGCGGGAGCGCGCATTGGCGGTCGCGACGATCGCGACGATGTCGGTGGGCGCACCGGCTTCCTGCGCCGCCGCCATGATGGCGGTCATCGCCTCCACGACGTAACCGTGGCCCCACGCGGCATGCCGAAGGCGCCACACCGCTTCGGTCGCCGGGGCGAACGGCACGCTCGCCCGCACGGGTTGCAGACCAGCCAGGCCAAGAAAGTTGCCGGCCTTGTCTTCGAGCCGCAACACGCCCCAGCCGCTCGCGCCGAAGCGCTCCTGCATCAGCCGCAATGCCTCCGCGGCGCGCACCGGCAATGACGGGCCGCCGAGCCATTCGTTGACCGCCGGTTCGCTGTTGAGTGCGGTCAGGTCGTCGAGATCGCCGGGGTGCTGCAGGCGCCAGGGGCGCAGCACCAGTCGTTGCGTATCAAGCTGCATCGCGATGGCCTGGATGGAATGGCAAGGTCATAACGGCCGATTCTCGCGAAGCGGAAAGACCAGCGTCGCCGCCGCCAGCCCCAGCGCGCCGCCGACCAGCGTTTCCCAGAAGCGCGCCACCAGCAGCGACATCGAATGTTCGCCGCTGGCCGCGAGCGTCACGATCAGCGTGAAGGTGTAGGCCGCGCAGGCGATGTCGTAGCGCTCGGGCAGTGCCATCGCGTAGATGACCATGGCCAGCGCCGCGGCGGCCCAGATCCAGATCGGGAAGTGCAGCGCGATCGGCAGGCACGCGAGGCCGAGCGGCAATCCGATCGCCGTGCCGATCACGCGCATGCGGATGCGCGCGATGGTGCCGCTCGCCGTGCTGGTCACGACGTAGGTGCACGCCGCCATCGCCCAGACAGATTCTTCGAGGCCGAAGGCTGCGTTCAACGCCACGATCAACATGGCTGCGACGGCCGCCTGCAGCCCCATCACGAATTCCGGAGAAAAGCGCCAGACGCCCGGCACCACAGGCGATGGCGCGGCCACGACGGGCCGCTCGGCCGGTCCGCTCAGCACGCGCGGCACGATGGCCGCGACGGCAGCGATCAGCCCCGCCGCGACGATCACCGGTAGATCGTCGGAGGTCAGCCCCGCGTTGTAGCCGAGCAGCTGGCCGATGAAGAACTGCGATCCCATCCCCGCGCCCAGCAGGCCGAAGCGCCGGCCGTACCCGACGAGGAACGCGCCCAGCACCAGCGTCAGCTCCGGCACGGCGCGGCCCGAAGTCACGAGCAGCGGCGTCAGGCATGCGGTAAATGCGGCGCCCGCCGCCGCGCTGGCGGCCAGCGCGGCGAGGTCGCGTGTCGATTCGGCACGCGTGCTGCGGCCTTCCGACACGCTGGCCCACAGCGCGAAGCCGCCGGCCATCGAGCTCAGCGATGCGCCGCCCGGCAAGCCGCGGCTGATGTCGTACAGCGCGCCGATCAGCGCAGCGACGCCGTACGCGGTGACGAGCCGCAGCCCCTTGATACGGCGATGCACGCCGGGGTCGACGCGGTCGAGCCAGCGCCAGAACGCGGCCAGCGGCGCAGCGATCACGGGGTCGGAGCAGCGCGGGCCGACTTGGGAGCAGATGCGCCCAGCGCCGGTGCGCGCCGCCAGACGATCGCGTAGATCGCCAACGCGACGATGGCGACGATGTCGCTCGGGCTCATGTTGCGGCGCCGGGGATGTCGATCGAAGGCTCGCCGTGCGTCGGGCGCGCGAACTGGAAGGTCATGGCGGTTTCCTGGTTTGTTTGCCGGCTTGCTGGTTCAAGGGCCTCAAAAGATAAATGACCAGCGTCAGCACCGCAATGCCTGCGAACACGCCGAGGAGGCGTTGCCCGGCCGGGCCGGTATCGACATGCCAGCCGCGGTCTTGCACGAAGACCATCAGGAACGCCACGCTGAACTGCGTCGCGGCGTAAGGCCAGCGCACGGCGCCGCGCATCGCCCAAGCGCCCGCCCAAAGCCCGAGCGCCAGCACCAGCTGGCACCACACCGGCTTGCCGTCGATCAGTGGCAGCAGCGCGAAGGCGAGGGCGCCGGCCAGCGCGCAGCCGGCAAAGCGCTGCGCCATGCGATGCAGCACCGACGTCGTCGGATCGAACTCGGAGGCGCCGTCCACCGCGCCGCTGGCACCGCCTGAACCGACCGCACCGACCGCACCGACCACGCCGTCGGTTGCGGCGCCGAGCGGAACGACGAGCACGGCGAGCGTGGTCACCATCGCTTGCGAAAACGAGCGCACGTCGTACAGCACCGCGATGATCGCCAGCAGCACGACCGCGGCGGCGCCATTGAGCGCATGGAGCGCGGCCAGCCGATGGTTCGCACCGCTCGGCGGGCTGTTCGACGAAGCCAATGACAGTGGAAGCGATGACCACGCCAGCCTCGGATGCAGCTCGGTCAGGCCCGCGACGACGATGCAGGCCAGGGTGCCGACGACGATATTCGCCACCCGTTGCAATGCGAAGGAGCAGAGCGCGGTGGGCGCGCTGTGCGTGCTCAGCGCCTCGCACATCACCATGATGAAAGTGACCAGCGCCAGCACCCATGCGTAGCTGTGGCGCAGCAGCAGCGCCGCGAACAGTCCGCCCCAGGCGGCTGCGCCGAGCACCGCGACGAAGGCGACAGGATGCGCGGCCATCGGCGGCCCGAGAACGAATCCGAGCGCGGCACCGCAGACCGTGCCGACGACGCGCATCGCGCCACGGTAGAGCGAAGCGCCGAAGTTCGCCTGCATCACCATGAAGGCGGTGATCGCGGCCCACCATGCATCGTGCAGCCCCAGCGCGTGCGCCGCCGCGACCGCCATCGCCACGGACAGCACCGGCCGCAAGGCCTGCAAGGGTGGTGTGAATGGCGAGGGCATGGCGTGAGAGCCCATGGTCAGGAATCTTTTCAAGTATCGGGGAGATACTGGCGAACCTGCCAATTTCATATGACTTTCACAGCACTCGACACATGACCGAACTCTCTGCCTCTCCCCTCGACAGCTTCCCGATCACGAAGAAGTGGCCCGCCGCCCACCCCGACCGGCTCCAGCTCTATTCGCTGCCGACGCCCAACGGCGTGAAGGTCGCGATCATGCTGGAAGAAATCGGCTT
>JAQGMP010000528.1 GCA_028292285.1 Variovorax sp.
GCGAGCGGCGTGATTCGGTCGGTGGGGCGCACCGATTTGCGGTCGCGCTTTGTCGGCGGGTATGCGACCTATGCGAACGCCACCGGCTTCTATGTCGACACGGTCCTCCAATACGGCTCACAGCGCTATACCGCCCGGCCGTACGGCGCACCGGAGACCACAGGCAAAGGCAACAGCTTGACGGCTGCGGTCGAGGTTGGCCAGGCCTTCGCACTGGGCGGCGGCTGGACGTGGGAGCCGCAGGCGCAACTCAGTGCCCGTCGTGGCCGGCTGGACGACTCGAACATTGCTGCGGCCCGCGTGAATCAGGACGATGACGACAGCTGGGCCGCCGGCGTCGGCGTGCGGATCAAGGGTGACTTCGCAACGTCCGCCGGCCGCCTGCAGCCCTATGGGCGTGTCGGGCTGGTCTACAACCACGGTGGCACGGTGACGACCGGCTTTACTGGCCCCGCAGGGTCCACCGACATTGCGACGCCATCGAGCTACACGTCGGCTGATCTTTCTTTCGGCGGCACGTTGTCGCTCACGCGCATCGTCAGCCTGTACGGCGAGGTCGGTCAGGTCTACAGCGCGGGTGGCAGCACCAAGGTGAAATCGTCGGTGCAGGCGGCAATTGGTGTGCGGGCGCGTTGGTAGCCCCCATGAACCATTTTGCTAGCCAGCATGCCCAAAGCATTTTTGAAGCGGCGACACCGGTCATCAAAATCTACGGGGTTGGCGGCCAAAGCCGGAAACGCAATGTCGGCGGGAGGGCAATGACAGGTATGTTTAGCGCCTTAACATGGCAGGAGAAGAGGCCCGTTGAAGTGCCCGCACGACAAAAAAGTAAAGATTGCCGGCATCCCGGCACGAAGCACCGGTCCCTGAATTCACAGTTGGGCGTTTAGGATTTTAAAAGCTGCGTAACATTAGACGGATTGATGCCCGCAGACGTCAACAGCGAGTCAACCAGCGGCGCCTGCAGCTTGTACTTCAGCGCGCTGTTCATGACCTGATCAGAAAGGCTGCCGGCACCGGTTTCCGCATCATTGTTCCCATTGCTCGATCCGCCTAGCCCGTCGACATGCACGATTTTGATGTCGCTGATGTGCTCCAGCGGCTTGGCACTCTCGCGCACCACGCCCTCGATTTGTGCCACCGCCGCGAGCCGCGCGCGAAGCGCCATTGCTTCAGGTGACGCGATGTTCTCGGCCTCGTTCATTGCACGTCGCCCCCGGGCCTCACTGTCATGGCGACGGTCCGCTGACAAGGTGCGCATGCGTTCCACTTCAGAATCCGCCTCGGCGAGCATCTTCATGGTGCTGGCGCGCTGTGTGGCCGCTTCGCGTTCCGAATTCGCCTGGCTGACGACTGCAAGGCCCTTGGCCTCGATCTCACGCGCCGCATTGACCAGCGACAACGCCTTGTCGCGCTCGGCACGCTCGATCTCGCGCGCGGTGATCACGCTTTCTTCTGCACGGACCGTCTCTGCGCGCGACAACTCCGATTCAGTGATTGCCTGATTGCGTAACTTGGAGTGTCCGGCAATCTCGATCTCGGTCTGCTGCTGCGCCATCTCGAGCGCTTTTCGACGTTCGGTCTCGGCGATCTCGATGCTGCGCGACTTGTCGATTTCTATCTCGCGAATCTGCTGCTCCAGCCGCACGCGCTGCTCGCGGATCGTTCGATCCGACACCATCTTGGCTTTCTCGACCGCCTCGCCCGCGCTCACCTCCGCGACCTGTGAGGAGCGTCGCATCTCTGCCGTTTCCACGGTGATCTGGGATTGCTGCTGGGCCCGCCGAATCGCGATCTCGCGCTCCTGTTGCAAGCGCGCGTATTCCTCTTCCTTTTGGAGTTCGAGCATCTGCTGCTCGGCCATCAGATTCTTGCGCTGGATGGCCACTTGCGAGTCGCGCTCGATCTCGTTGCGGCGCTTGCGGCGCTCTTCGATCTCCGCGGTCAGGATGGTCAGGCCGGCCGCATCGAAGGCGTTGTTCGGGTTGAAGAACTCACGCGAAGCCTGGTCGAGCTTGGAGATCGACACGCTGTCGATCTCCAGGCCGCTGGTGTCGATGCCGGCCGAGGCCAGCTCTTTCACGCGCGCCGAATACTGGCTGCGGTGCTCGTGCAAATGCTCCATCGTCGACTCGGCCGCGCCGGTGCGCAGCGCATCGTTGAAGCGAGCTTCGAGCAACTGGCGCATGGCCTCGACCGATGCCGTCTTGCTGCCGAGCGATCGCGCCGCCGCATTCACCGATGTCGCGTCCGCCTTCACGCGAACATAGAAGTCGGCGTCGACATTCATGCGCAGCCGGTCTTGCGTGATGAGCGCGTTCTCGTTGTGATGCGACAGGCTGATGCGCATGGTGTTCATGTTCACCCACGTCACCTCGTGCAGCACCGGGATGACCAACGCACCGCCCGAGATCGCGACGCGCTGGCCGAGGAAACCGGTCCGCACGAAAGCACGCTCCGTGGTCGATCGCTGGTAGAGCTTCGACAGCACCCACCACAGCACGGCGATGGCGATGATGACGACGATGATCGTCAGCAGTACGGCTCCGAAGTTGACTTGCATGGCGTCCAGCGTGGTGAGGAGAGTTGAGAAGAAGGGGGTCAGCGCCCGCGTGGCGCAGAGGCGGCGACCGCCGTTTCAGCGAGCGCGGCCGAAGCCGACGTCAACGGTGTCATCGATGTCACCGATGCCACTTGACCCACCGACGAAAGCGGTTGCTGGTCGACGATAAGGCGCACGCATTTGATGAACAGCGGCAGGTATTCGGCGGGCAGGCGCTCCAGCACTTTCTGTTCGACCTGCATGTCGCGCGGCATAACGCGGTCGAGCAATGCGGCCCCGCCGGGCGCCAGAAAAAGTTCGTACGCCCGCTGGTCGTCCTTGGCGGCCGCTCGCCGGATGAGCCCCGACGACGCCAGCCGCTTGACCATTTCGGCCACCGTGCTGCGGTCCATGAACAGGCGGTCAGCCAATGCGTTCTGGCTCAGGCCCGGGTTCTGGTACAGCATGACCAGCGCGGCCTTCTGTCGCGGGGTGATCGACTCGTCCGCGAACTCCTGAGCGAACAATTCCTCGGCCGCGAAATGTGCGCGTCGCAGCAAGTGCGATGCGATGTCTTCGAGCCGAAAGCCGTCGAGGATCTTGCGTGACGCGGGCGAAATCGCCTCCCGCGGATCGACATGGGCGATGGCCTTGTTCGTGCGCCGCGGTGCCTTGGCAGCCGTCATTGCACCAGCCCGGCGCGGCGCTTGCACCATCCCGGGAGGGATGCACCAATTAGCAGGTATACGTTGTGTTCGGTCATTTGCGATCGGGCAAGCACCCGATTTATAGTTGCGATGGATCGACGCGTCAACTGCGACATCCAAAGCACGTCGTCGGGCTCGCAAAGCACGAAATGCCTCTGCGCGTCGGAGAAGATTTGATGACGGATGGCTTGACTGAAAAGTTTTCCATTCCTAGACTCCGACCATATTCAGCCCGTATACGGACTATCTCAACGCCCGAAGATGCATGTATACCGGCGATTGGCGATGCCTCGGCCGATGCCTCGGCATGTCTCAAGTTTCTTGTTCGGTCCTGTTGTGTCACTTTCAACGCCTCTGGATTTCGCATGCAGCCTGCTCCTGTTTACAGCCGACGCGTCGTACCTTCCAGGACGTTGCCGACGCCGCGTTTTCGTTACAGCCCAGTGGTGCAGGCCGGTCCCTTCGTCTTCGTTTCCGGGTTGGTGGGGTTGGATGCTTCGACGGGCCAGTTGGCGGCCGGCGGTGCTTACGGGCAAACAACGCAGGTGCTGCGCAACCTGACAGCGCTGGCGAATGAAATGGGCTGGTCGCTGACGCAACTGCTTGTTGCGCGTGTGTTCTGCGCCGACGCCGCCACAGCGGCAGACGTCAACCGCGCATGGGACGAATGCTTCGCCGACATCGAGCCACCGGCCCGCACCTTCGTGGTGGTAAGCGCGCTGCCGTTGGGCGCGGCGGTCGAAATCGAATTCCAGTTCCTGCTTGCCGAGCTGACGCACGCCTGACGCGCACGCCACATACGCACGCACTTGCGCAACAACACAACCGCATCGGTCCAGGAGAACCCCATGGCACAAGGCGAAATTCTTTCCGGTTTTCTGGCGCCGCACCCGCCGCACCTGGTCTACGGTGAAAACCCCGAACAGAACGAACCTCGCTCGCAAGGCGGCTGGGAGCCGCTGCGGTGGGCCTACGAGCGGGCGCGCGCCAGCCTGGCGGAACTCAAGCCCGACGTGCTGCTGATTCACACCCCGCACTGGATCACCCAGGTCGGTCACCACTTTCTGGGCGTGCGGCAGATGAGCGGCAAGTCGGTCGACCCGATCTTTCCCAATCTGTTTCGCTACCAGTTCTCGCTCGAGGTCGATGTCGAGCTGGCCGAGGCGTGTGCCGACGAAGGCCGCAAGCTCGGGCTGGTGACCAAGATGATGCGCAACCCGAACTTCCGGGTCGATTACGGGACCATCACCACGTTGCACATGATCCGTCCCGAGTGGGACATTCCCATCGTTTGCATCTCTGCCAACAACTCGCCGTACTACCTGAACACCAAGGAGGGCATGGGCGAGATGGACCTGCTCGGCAAGGGCACACGCGAAGCGATTCGCAAGAGCGGCAAGCGCGCGGTGCTGTTGGCGTCCAACACTTTGTCGCACTGGCACTTCCACGAAGAGCCTGCCATCCCGGAAGACATGTCGCAAGAGCACCCGCAGAACTACGAAGGCTACAAGTGGGACATGCGCATGATCGACCTCATGCGCCGCGGCAAGACGCGCGAAGTGTTCAAGCTGTTGCCGCAGTTCATCGACGAAGCATTCGCAGAGGTGAAGTCGGGCGCGTTCACCTGGATGTTCGCAGCCATGCAGTACCCGGAGATCGCGGCCGAGCTGTATGGCTACGGCACGGTGATCGGCACCGGCAACGCGGTGATGGAGTGGCCGCTGCAAAAGGCGGGCCTTTCGCGCCTCGATGCCGCACCGGGAGGCGCAAGTGTCGGCATGGACGGCCGTGCCGCATCGACCACATCGGCGACGGTGTCGAGCGGCAACTGGAATTCGTCCGAGCCGTTTCGCTCCAGCCTGGTCGACTGACCACCGCGGAACTCGTCGATTCATGCCCGTCGTCTCCGCGTTCCTCGTGCCCGGCAGTCCGCTGCCGCACCTCAAGCCCGACAACCTGCCTTGGGGTCGCCTGGGCGCCGCGTTCCAGCGCGTCGGCCGTGCACTCGCAGCATCGCGACCCGATGCCGTGCTGGTCTATTCGACCCAGTGGATGGCGGTGCTCGACCAGCAGTGGCTGACGCGCCGGCGCAGCCAGGGCACCCATGTCGACGAGAACTGGCACGAGTTCGGCAGCCAGGAATTCGATATCAACGCGGACACCGAGCTGGCGCATGCCTGCGTCGCGGCATCGGCCCGCATCGGCGTGCATGCGCGGGGCGTCAACTACGACGGCTTTCCGATCGACACCGGCACCATCACCGCCTGCGCGTTGATGGACATGGGGTCGACCGAGCGGCCATTGGTGGTGGCATCCAACAACCTCTATCACTCGGCCGAGCAGACCGAGAAGCTCGGCGCATTGGCCGTGGGGTGCGCTAACGAACAAGGCAAGCGCGTGGCCATTGTCGGCATCGGCGGTTTGTCGAACGCGATGTTTCGGCAGCAGGTCGACATCCGCAACGACCGACTCGCCGGCGCCGAAGACGACAAGTGGAACCAGCGCGTGCTGCAACTCATCGAGTCGGGCGACGTGGCCTCGTTGCGCCGCACGCTGCCCGAGTACGTGAAGGAAGCCAAGCCCGAGATGGGCTTCAAGCACTTCCACTGGATCCTCGGCGCGCTTGGTGGCCGCTTCACCAGTGCACGCGTGCATGCCTATGGCCCGCTGTATGGCAGCGGTGGCGCAGTGGTCGAGTTCACGCCATGAAGCGCGACATCCCCGCACTCGCCATCCGATTTTCGCTGACTGTTTTCTTCCCCCTCGAACCCTTGGAGCCACCATGAAGTTGACACTGAAGATCGCGGCACTGGCCGTCGGCGGCCTGGCCGCCACGATGAGCACGGGTGCCTTCGCGCAGTCGTGCACGATCAAGATCGCGCGCATCGTGCCGGTCACCGGGCCGTTGGCCGATGTCGGCAAGGACACGCCCTGGGTCGACGAGAACAAGGTCAATCCGATCAACAAGGCGGGTGGCCTGAAGGTGGGCGCCAGCAGCTGCAAGATCGAATACAAGATCTACGACAGCAAGAGCACGGTGGCCGGTTCTGCCGAGGCAGCGACGCGCGCCATCCTGCAGGACAAGGTCGACTTCCTCATCGCGCAGGGCACGCCCGACACCACGAACGCACCAGCCGATCTGTGCGAGCGCAATCAGATGCCGTGCATCACGACCAACACGCCGGTCGAGGCCTGGCTCTTCGGGCCGGACGGCAAGCCCAAGACATACAAGTACGACTACCACTTCTTCTTCGGTGTGCCCGATCTGGTGACCAACCACGTCGGCATGATCAAGGCGCTGCCGGGTGGCTTCAACGGCAATATCGGCTACCTGTATCCGAACGATCCTGACGGCACGGTGTTCGCGCAGATCTTCGATCCGACCTTCAAGAAAGAGGGCTGGAAGCCGACCGATCCGGGTCGCTTCCAGCAGGGCCTGCCGGACTTCTCGGCGATCATCAACCAGTTCAAGCGCAACAAGGTCGAGGTCGTCACCGGCGTGATGGCACCGCCCGACATGCAGAACTATCTGCAGCAGGCCGCGCAGGCCGGCTATGCACCCAAGATGTACATCATCGACAAGGGTACGGGCTACCCGGAGCCGATGAACGCGCTGGGCAAGGCGGGCTACGGCTTGCTGTCGGTCAACTTCTGGTCGCCGGCGTATCCGGGCAAGTCGAAGTTCGGCGGCTACGACGGCCAGGGCCTCGTCGACGCCTACGAGAGCCAGACCAAGAAGCAATACATTCCGCCGCTCGGCTATGACGATGCCGCCTACGATGTGCTGTTCGATGCCATCCAGCGCGCCGGCTCCAAGGACCATGCCGCCGTGCTCAAGGCACTCGACACGACCAGCCTCGACACCGTCGCCGGCCCGGTCAAGTTCAACGCACAGCACTACTCGGTGCAACCGCTCGGCGGCGCGCAGTGGCGCTACGACGAAAAGACGAAGAAGCTCATCAAGGAGAACGTCTACAACGCGGTCTACCCGGCCGTGAAGAAGACCGGCGACATGGTGCTCTACAAGTAGCCGATCGATGCCCGCGCTGTACCGCCAGTTCATGACGCACGCTGAAATCGATGCCGAGTACGACGTCGATCGCTCCGTGCCCGACTTCTCGGTCTACGCGCGGCACTACACCGAAGAGAGCCGCCTCGCGCGGCACCGGTTGCGCGCCGAGCTCGACATCCCCTACGGCCCGACGCGCGACGAGACGCTCGACATCTTTCCAGCCGCCGAGCGCAACGCGCCGGTGTTCGTGTTCATCCACGGCGGCTACTGGCGGATGCTGTCGTCCAAGGAGTTCAGTTGCGTCGCGCTGGGCCTCAACCAGCTCGGCATCACGACGGTGGTGGTGAACTACGCGCTGGCGCCCAAGGTGTCGATCGACGAGATCAGCCGGCAGGCGAGGGCGGCGGTCGCCTGGGTGCTGCGTCGCATCGAACGCCATGGCGGCGATCCGACGCGTGTCGTGGTCGGTGGCCATTCGGCCGGTGGTCATCTCACCGCCGTGTGCGTGCAGACGCCCTGGGCTGAGGAGTACGGCCTGCCGCAAGATCCGTTGCGCGGCGCCGTCATGGTGAGCGGCCTGTTTGATCTCCGGCCACTGCGCTACAGCAACATGCAGCCGCAGCTGCAGCTGGACGACGGCGTGATCCAGCGCAATTCGCCGCTCTTCCATTTGCGCCCGACGCCGACACCGGCGTTGATTACTTGGGGCGGCATCGAGCCGAACGAGTTCCGGCGCCAGTCGGAGCGCTACCTGCAAGGCTGGAAGGACATCGGCAATCGCGCAAAGATGTGGGCGCAACCGGAGGCCAATCACTTCACCGCCATCTACGGCTTCGAAGATCCGAAGAGCCCGCTGTGCCATTGGGTACTGCAGGCGGCCAACACGCCGCGGGTCTGACGCATGGCCGACGTGCTGCAGGTCACCGGTCTGACCAAGTCGTTCGGCGCCATCCCGGTCGCCAGC
>JAQGMP010000534.1 GCA_028292285.1 Variovorax sp.
GACGAAGTGAAGTGGGCGCGCGAACTGTTCCCAGAGGCGCGCTCGTATCTCGACGTGTACACCGGCTTCGGCCTGATGCGCGAGCGTGCGGTTTACGCGCACTGCATTCACTTCGACGACGACGACCGGCGCTTGATGCGCGAAACCGGTGCGGCGACGGCCGTGAGCCCGACCAGCAATCTTTTCCTCGGCAGCGGCTTTTTCGACTTCGAGGGCGCCGACCGCATCGACTACCGCTACGGGCTGGCCAGCGATGTGGGCGGCGGCACCAGCTTCAGCCCTTTCCACACCATGATGGCGGCCTATTACGTCGGGCGCGAAGGGCAGACCAAGCCCGGCATCAGCATCGCGCCGTCGGAACTGTGGTGGCGCCACACCGGTGGCGCGGCGCTGGCGCTGGGGCTCGATGGCGTTGCGGGCAATCTGCAGCCAGGCTGCGAGGCCGATTTCATCGTGCTGAACCCGAAGGCGACGCCACTGCTGGCGCGCAAGAGCGGGCTGGCGGCGAATCTCGAAGAGCTGCTTTTTTCGATGATCGTGCTTGGCGACGACCGGCTTATCGAGCGAACGGTGATCTCGCAGGCGAGCGCGCACTGAGAGGTCATCGCTCGGTTCGGCGCAGGCGCGTCTCCTTAGAATGACAGCCCGAGGAAGGACCCCTGAGATGACCATCAAGAGCGACAAGTGGATTCGGCGCATGGCCGAGCAGACCGGCATGATCGAGCCCTTCGAGCCCGGCCAGGTGCGCGAGCGCGAAGGCAACAAGATCATCAGCTACGGCACGTCGAGCTACGGTTACGACATTCGCTGCGCGCCCGAGTTCAAGGTGTTCACCAACATCCACAGCACGGTGGTCGACCCGAAGAACTTCGACGAGAAAAGCTTTGTCGACATGCATGGCGACTTTTGCATCATTCCGCCGAACAGTTTCGCGCTGGCGCGCACCGTCGAATACTTTCGCATCCCGCGCAACGTGCTCACCATCTGCCTCGGCAAGAGCACTTACGCGCGCTGCGGCATCATCGTCAACGTGACGCCTTTCGAGCCTGAATGGGAAGGCTACGTGACGCTCGAATTCAGCAACACGACGCCGCTGCCGGCCAAGATCTACGCCGGTGAAGGCTGCGCGCAGGTGTTGTTCTTCGAGAGCGACGAAGTCTGCGAAACGAGCTACAAGGACCGCGGCGGCAAGTACCAGGGCCAGGTCGGGGTCACGCTGCCGAAGGCCTGACGAAGTCGCCGATTGCGCGCTCCGGCGCGCTCCGGCGCGGTCCTACAGCGCATCGCGCCCGGCGCTCCCAGTCTGCGGCCGCGCCGCTCGGCACTATCCATCCCAGATTCGCGCACCCCGTGCGACCAGGAACCGATATGACCCGATGGATCGCCGAACTTTCGCCGTTGCGCAAATTGCTGTTGGCCGCACTGGTCGTCGTCGTGTTGGCGCAGGCTGTCGCCATGGCCATGCTGGCGCGCTCGCAAGTGCAGAAGGCCGAGCTGCGCGAGGCCGCGGAGGTTTCCACCCGTGGCAATCTTGCGCAACGCTCCGAGTTCGGCGCGACGCGTCCCGCCGGCCCGATGACGGTCGGTTACGTCGCCTCCCGCTAAGCCGCTACCATCACGCGACAACCGGCTGCCGCCGGTGAGGAGAGTGTCATGAAGTGGGAAGGCAACGAGCAGTCGGACAACGTCGAGGATCGCCGGGATGGCGGTGGAGGCGGGGGTGGCGGGTTCCCCATTGGCGGGCGCAGTGTCGGCATCGGCACCGTGGCGGTCGCGCTCATCGCCGGCTGGGTCTTCGGCATCAACCCGCTCACCGTGCTCGGTTTGCTGACGGGTGGCGGGCAGGCGCCGCAAGTGCAGCAGCAGCAGCAGGGTCCGGCCAAGGCGCCACCGGCGAACGACCGCGAGGCCTCGTTCGTTTCGACCGTGCTCAAGAACACCGAAGTCGTCTGGACCGATATTTTCCAGAAGAATGGCGGCACGTACCACGCACCCAAGCTCGTGCTGTTTCGCGGCGTCACGCCGACCGCCTGCGGCACCGGGCAATCGGCGATGGGACCGTTCTATTGCCCCGGCGACCAGAAGGTCTACATCGACCTCGGTTTTTACGACACGTTGAAGAACCAGCTCGGGGCGCCGGGCGAATTCGCGCAGGCTTACGTCATCGCGCACGAGGTCGGCCACCATGTGCAGGACGAACTCGGCATCACCGGCAAGGTCGACGGCATGCGCAGCCGCCTGAGCCAGACGCAGAACAACGCGCTGAGCGTTCGCGTCGAGCTGCAGGCCGACTGCTTTGCCGGCATCTGGGCGAACAAGTCGCAGCAATCCAAGAACTGGCTCGACCCGGGCGACATCGAGTCGGCCATGAACGCGGCTCAGAAGATCGGCGACGACGCACTGCAACGCTCGGCCGGCCGTGCGGTGGTTCCCGACAGCTTCACCCACGGCTCCAGCGCGCAGCGCCAAAAGTGGTTCGGCGCGGGCTACCAGAGCGGCAGTATCCAGTCGTGCGACACCTTCAATTCGAAGAGCCTTTGACGGAGTGCTGAACCAGGCTCTTTAACCGGAAAAAGGCCGGTCTCACCGCTGTCATCAGTGTTTTTTGCGGCGGTGCGACAATAGCGGGCTTAATGACAAGCTCCTTTTCCAATCTTTCGCTGGCTGAACCGCTGGCGCGCGCCGTAGCCGAAATGGGCTACGAGAACATGACACCGATCCAGGAGCAGGCCATTCCGGTCGTGCTGTCGGGTCAAGACGTGATGGGTGCCGCCCAGACCGGCACCGGCAAGACGGCCGCTTTCGCGCTGCCCTTGCTCCAGCGCATGCTCAAGCACGAGAACGCCTCCACCTCGCCCGCCCGGCATCCGGTACGTGCCCTGGTGCTGCTGCCTACGCGCGAACTCGCAGTGCAGGTCGCGCAACAGGTCGAGCTCTACGCCAAGTACACCAATTTGCGCAGCGCGGTCGTGTTCGGCGGCATGGACATGAAGCCGCAGACGCTCGAGCTCAAAA
>JAQGMP010000558.1 GCA_028292285.1 Variovorax sp.
TCGGAGCGAGCGGGCTCGACAAGCAGGGCGAATACATACAACGGCAAATTGCGCAGTACACAGGCGGGCGCTTTGTGTTCTTGACGTACAAGGACGCGAGCAATCCGGCAAGCGGCCCGGGACGCGAAACCGTGCACGACGTCGAAAACTACTCTGTGCAGACACTCGACCGGCTCATTGTTCGGCTGGTGAGCGACGAACTGGGCAAGCTGCCGAAGGCTTGATCCGAGTGGCCTCAGGCGCTGCGGAGCGCTGCGCACCGAGGCTATAATCTCGGGCTCGGCTCTTTAGCTCAGTCGGTTAGAGCGATGGAATCATAATCCACAGGTCCGCGGTTCGAATCCGTGAAGAGCCACCAGTTTGAAATGCCTTGCAGGTCAATGACTTGCAAGGCATTTTTCGTTTCGGACAGGCACTGGTTTGCGCTCGATCGACCTGCTGCGCTATCCGCCCAGATACGCGTCCTGCACCTTCGGGTTGCCGAGCAATTCGCGCCCACTGCCGGCCAGCACGATGCGGCCGGTTTCGATCACATACGCCCGGTCAGCGATCTTCAGCGCCTGGCGCACGTTCTGCTCGACCAAAAAGATCGTCAGCCCGTTCTGGTTGATCTCGCGCAGCGTGCGAAAGATGTCCTGCACGATGATCGGCGCCAGGCCCATCGACGGCTCGTCGAGCAGCAGCACGCGGGGCTTGGCCATCAGGGCGCGGCCGATGGCCAGCATCTGCTGCTCGCCGCCCGACAGGTTGCCCGCCAGCCCGTCGGCGCGATCTTTCAGCACCGGAAACAGCGTGAAGATGCGGTCGAGATCGTCGAGCCGTTGCGCGCGGCCATCGCGCCGCGTGTAGGCGCCGAGTTCGAGGTTCTCGCGCACGCTCAGCGTGGTAAGCGTGGCACGCCCTTCGGCCACCTGCACCATGCCCGCAGCGACGATCTTGTGCGGCGGCAGCGAAGTCAGGTCTTGCCCTTGCAACTCGACTTTTCCGGCCGCCTTCTTGACGAGGCCTGACAACGCCAGCAGCGTGGTCGACTTGCCGGCACCGTTGGCGCCAACGAGCGTCGTGATTTGCCCTTCATGCAGTTCCAGATCGATGCCCTTCACGGCCTCGATGTGGCCGTAAGCGACTTTGAGTCCGTCGACCTTGAGAAGCACGGCGCTCATTGAATCGACTCCGTGCCGGCTTCGTCTTCTTCTCGGCCGAGGTAAGCCTCGATCACTTGCGGATCGTTGCGGATCTCGTCCGGACCGCCGCGCGCGATGATGCGGCCGAAATTCAGCACGGCGATGTGCTCGCACAGGCCCATGACGAAGCGCATGTCGTGTTCGATCATGAAGATGGTGTAGCCGCGTGCGCTGATGTTGCGGATCTCGACCATCAGATCGGTTTTTTCGGTGCTGTTCATGCCGGCGACCGGCTCATCGAGCAGCAGCAGCTTGGGGTCTGTCGCGAGTGCGCGCGCCAGCTCGAGCTTGCGTTGCTCGCCATACGAAAGGTTGTCCGCGATGTCGGTGGCCTTGTGGTCCAGCTTGACCCACGACAGCAGTTCGCGCGCGCGATCTCGCGCGCGGCGCTCTTCGCTTCGAAAGAGTCCCGACGATGTGAGCAAGCCGAACGCGCCGTAGCCCAGCTTGGCGTGCATGCCGACCATCACGTTCTCGAGCAGCGACATCTCCTTGAAGACCCGAATGTTCTGGAATGTGCGCGCGATGCCTGCCCGCGTGATCTGGTGCGGCTTCATGCCGGCGAGGTCGTTGCCCTCGAAGCGGATCGTGCCCCCCGTCACTGGCAGCAGGCCGGTCGTGAGATTGAACACCGTCGTCTTGCCGGCACCGTTCGGACCGATGAGGCCGAACACGCCGCCCTTCGGCACGTCGAGATGAACGTCCTGCAACACCTTGAGGCCGCCAAAATAGCGAGACACGCCGTCGAGCGTCAGAAGACCGGCGCTCATACAGCAGCCCCCTTGAGACCGAACCAATGCCGGAAGCGCGCCGGGTCCCAGATGCCCTTCGGCAGGAACAGCACGATCAACACCAGGATGACGCCGTTCAGCACCAGGCGGAAGTCGCCGAAGGCCCTCAGCGACTCCGGAAGGATCGTCAGGATCACGCCGCCCAGCACCGGGCCCGTCAGCCCGTTGATGCCGCCGAGCACCGCCATCGTCAGGATGTCGACGCCGCGGTCGAAGCCGAATTCGTTCGGCCCGATGAAGAAAGTCAGATGCGCGTTGAGCGTACCGGCCAGGCCCGCGATGGCCGCGCCGAGCACGAAGGCCAGCATCTTGTGCGCGCCGACGTCGATGCCCATCAGCCCCGCTGCCGTCTCGTCTTCCTTGATGGCTTCGAAGGCGCGGCCGATTTTCGAGCGGCGCAAGCGCCACAGCGCCAGCAGTACCAGCACCACCGCGAGCAGCACGTGCCACCACTGGGTCGAGGGCGGGATGCCGTTCAAGCCGAGCGCGCCGCCGGTCAGCGATTCGGCATTGAGGATCACGATGCGCACCACTTCGCCGAACGCCAGCGTCGCCATGGCGAGGTACACGCCCGACAGCCGCAGCGTCGGCTTGCCGAT
>JAQGMP010000565.1 GCA_028292285.1 Variovorax sp.
CATGCAGTCGGCAACCATGATCGTGCAGGCGACGCCCACCGCCGTGGTGGTACAGGCGTCGGCGGCCATGGCGCCGGAGGCATCGGGCGTGTTCGCATCGAGCGTGGCCACGTCCGTGCCGTGGACCTGCCGCAAGAAAATCGGCCGGGCGTCGATGGCCGACCGCAGCCGCGACCGGTTCTCGGCCACCGCGTCCGGCGCGTCGCCGACGTGCTCGCCCAGATTCAGGCTGGCGCAGGTGCCGACCGACACGCCGCCGGCGCGCGTCGTGCACAGCGCGCGCACGTTGGCGGGTGCCGGCCAGTCGGGCAACCAGGGCTGCAACGGCAAAAGCGCGCTCGCGGACATCGGCGCCGTCGCCGGCATCAGTTCTCGGCGTCCGGGCAACGCGAGGGATGCGCGCGCTGAAACGCGTCGAGCTGCATGCAGGCTTCGTAGGCCGCCGTGGTGCGCGGCAAGCCGCCCAGGTCGCAGTCGAAGCGCTGCGCATTGAAGATTTGCGGCACCAGGCAGCAATCGGCCAGCGTCGGCGTGTGGCCCCAGCAATACAGGCCGGCCGGCCGCTGCGCCAGCTGGCGCTCGAAGGCCTCCAGGCCGAGCCGGGTCCAGTGCCGGTACCAGGCGTTCTTGGCCGCGTCGTCGAGCTTCAGATCGCGCACCAGGTACTTCAGCACCCGGAGGTTGTTGATCGGGTGGATCTCGCAAGCGATCGTTTCCGACAGCGCCCGCACGTGCGCCCGGCCGACCGGGTCGTGCGGCATCAGCGGCGGTTCAGGATGCACCTCGTCGAGGTATTCGATGATGGCCATCGATTGCGAAAAACGTTCGCCATGCTCGCCTGCTTCAGTGCCTTCGGCCGCGTCTTCTTCAAGCAGCGGCACCAGCATGTCGGCCGAAATCTGCGGGTATGCGCCCGCAAGATGCTCGCCCTTGGCAATGTGCACGGGAAGGTACTCGTAGTCGAGCCCCTTCAGGTTGAGCGCGATGCGCACCCGGTAAGAGGCGGACGAGCGGAAATAGTTGTACAGCTTCATCATCCGGCGAGCATAGCTTCGCGGCGCCGCTCGCGCAGTGGGTGATGCCCTCTGGCACACTGCCGGTTCGGCGCCGCCACAGCGCTTCGCCACGCCTTCCCCACCCGTTTTCATTCGGCAGACAAAGGACACAACGCCATGGCATCAGAATTCGTTTTCCCACCTCCCGCGACCGTCTCGGTTCCCGTGGTCGGCCAGACCGCCCGCTTCGCGGTGCACCGCATCTATTGCGTCGGCCGCAACTACGAGGACCACGCCAAGGAAATGGGCTTCACCGGCCGCGAGCCGCCGTTCTTCTTCATGAAGCCGGCCGACGCGGTGGTGGTGGTCGATGCCGGCCAGACCGGCACCATGGCGTACCCCACGCTGAGCAAGAACCTGCACCACGAGATCGAGCTGGTCGCCTGCATCGGCATCGGTGGCAAGAACATCAAGGCGGTCGATGCGCACAAGCACATCTACGGCTACGCGGTCGGCCTCGACCTGACGCGCCGCGACCTGCAGGGCGAGATGAAGAAGCAGGGCCGCCCCTGGGAGATCGGCAAGGCGTTCGAGCAGAGCGCGCCGATCGGCCCGATCGTTCCTGCGGCCAAGGCCGGCGATGTCGAAAAAGCCGAGATCTCGCTGCAGGTGAACGGCACCGATCGCCAGCGCAGCAACGTGAGCAAACTGATCTGGAACCTGGGCGAAACCATCGAGCACCTGTCGGCGGCATGGGAGCTGCAACCGGGCGACTTGATCTTCACCGGAACGCCCGAAGGCGTCGCGGCTGTGGTCGCTGGCGACACGCTGGTCGGTGAGGTCGCCGGTCTGCCTTCGCTGACCGTCAAGATCGTTTGAACCGTTGATGCCCACTCACTGACGCCGCCGCCCAGCCGATGACCTTCCGCGCTCCCATCAAGCATTGCAAAAACTGCGGCACCGCGGTGGTCTACCGTCTTCCGGACGACGGCGACACCAAGGAACGCGCGGTCTGCCCCAACTGCAACACGGTCCACTACGAGAACCCGCTCAATGTGGTCGGCACCATCCCCGTGCTGGGCGATCGTGTGCTCTTGTGCAAGCGGAACATCGAGCCGCGATGGGGCAAGTGGACCTTGCCGGCCGGCTTCATGGAGTTGAACGAAAGCGCGTCGCAGGGTGCGGCGCGCGAGACCGACGAAGAGGCCGGCGCGCATTTTGAAATGCAGGATCTGTTCGCGGTGATGAGCGTGATCCGCGTCGGCCAGGTGCACCTGTTCTATCGCGCCAAACTGCTCGACGACGTGTTCGACCCGGGTCACGAAACGATCGAGGCCAAGCTCTTCACCGAAGAAGAAATCCCCTGGGACGAGATTGCTTTTCGCACCGTGCGCGAAGCGCTCGAATGTTTCTTTGCCGACCGCAAGCGCGGCGCCTTCGACCGCGTGCACACGATCGACATCGCCTGAACCCGAACCCGAACCATCCTTCGACCATTTGCCAGCGAATCTGAAGCCCTCATGAAGCCATCGATCACCGCCCCGTTTTCTCGCGCGTTCTTGGGCATGGCGCTGGGGCTCGCACTCACGCTGGCCTCGGCCGCACATGCCGAAGTGGTCGGCGATGTCGACACCGCGTTCAAGCTCATCGGCCCCGATCACAAGATCGTGGTCGAGGCCTACGATGACCCGAAGGTGACCGGCGTGACCTGTTATGTATCGCGCGCCAAAACTGGCGGCGTATCGGGTGCCCTCGGCTTTGCCACGGACAAGGCCGAAGCGTCGATCGCCTGCCGCCAGGTCGGTCCGATCACCTTCGCCGGCGGGCCGCTGCCGCTGCGCGAGGAGGTGTTCAGTGAGCGCCTGTCGATCCTGTTCAAGCGGCTTCGCGTGGTGCGCATGGTCGACACCAAACGCAGCGCGCTGGTGTACCTCACCTATTCCGATCTGCTCATCGACGGCTCGCCGAAGAACAGCATCACCGCCGTGGCCATCGACCGCGGCACGCCGATTCCGATCAAGTAACCGCCGCATAGAACGACGAAGAGACCCGAGGATGCGTCTGGCACCGGACCAGCCCCTTCGCGTTTTGTACACGGCGCTGTGGCGCTTCGCGCTCGGCGCGCGTGGCCAGCTGATCAGCTCGCTGTCGCTGCTGACGGCGTCGCAGCTCATCCGCCTGAGCATGCCGTTTCTGGCGGGCAAGGCGATCAACGCATTGCAGCATGGCGAACTCGGCGTGGCGGCGCGATGGATCGCGCTGCTGATATTCGTCTACGTCGTCTCGTGGGGCGTGCATGGGCCGGGCCGCGTGCTCGAGCGCAATGTCGCCGTGCGCATTCGCGAGACGCTGGCCGACACGCTCTATGCCCGCATCGCCGGTGCGCCGATGACGTGGCGCGACACGCATCACTCGGGCGAGTTGCAGCACCGCGTGCATCAGGCGAGCCGGGCGCTGTCGGACTTTGCGCAGAACCAGTTCGTCTACCTCGCGAATGCGGTCAGCTTCGTCGGGCCGCTGGTCGCGCTGGCGCTGCTGTCACGCGTCAGCGGCATGATCGCATTCTTCGGCTACGTGGTGGTCGGCCTGATCATCCTGCGCTTCGACCGCGCGCTGATGAAGCTGGCCCGCACCGAGAACGACGCCGACCGGCGCTACGTCGCTGCCCTGCTCGACTTCATCGGCAATGCGTCGACGGTGGTCGGGCTGCGGCTGCAACAGGCCTCGCGCGTGCTGCTGCGTCGGCGCATGGAGGCGGTGTCGACGCCGCTCAAGCGCACCGCGTTGCTCAACGAAGGCAAGTGGGCCACGGTCGATCTGCTCGGGCTCGGCCTCACCTGGGCGCTGGTGCTGATCTACGTGTGGCGCGAGCGCACGCCGGGCGAGGCGGTGCAGCTCGGCACCGTGTTCATGATCTACCAATATGCGCAGCAGGCCGCCGCGGTGGTCGGCTCGATGGCGGCCAACTTTCAGGGCTTCGCGCGCATGCACACCGACTACCTCAGCGCCGAGCCGATCTGGCAGGCGCCCGATGCAGCGCCCGATACCGCGCACGAAATCGATGCGACGGCAGGCTGGAAGAACATGACCATCGACGGCTTGCGTTGGGGCTACGCAGACGCGTCGCGCGGCGGCGGCTTGCACGATGTCGCGCTCACGCTGCGCCGCGGCGAACGTGTTGCGCTCGTCGGCCCGAGCGGCGGCGGCAAGAGCACGTTGCTGCGCGTGCTGGCCGGGCTCTATGTGCCGCAACACGGCAGCCTGTCGTTCGACGGCGCAGTGCGCGACTGGCCATCGTTGCGCACGCTCGCGACGCTGATCCCGCAGGAGACCGAGGTCTTCGAGGCCAGCGTGCGCGAGAACCTGACCTTCGGTGAAGCACACGACGATGCGAAGCTGCAGGCCGCCCTGCACGCCAGCGCGTTCGACGAAGTGCTCGAAGCGATGAAGGGCGACCTCGACACGCCGCTGACCGAGCGCGGCTTCAACTTGTCCGGCGGCCAACGCCAGCGGCTGTGCCTGGCGCGCGGCGTGCTGGCGGCCGAAGGCAGCACGCTGCTGCTGCTCGACGAGCCGACCAGCGCGCTCGATGCCGCGACCGAGGCGCGCGTGCTCGACCGCATCGCCGCGTGCTTTCCCGATGCGTGCCTGATCGCATCGATCCATCGGCTGAGCGTGCTCGATCATTTCGACAGCATCGTGCTGATGGAAGCCGGCCGCGTACGCGACCACGGCCCGTGCGACGCGGTGCTGGCGCGCCAGCCGCAACTCCAAAAAATGGCGGCGCGGCCTAGGCCAAACCCTTAAGGTAAAAAAAGGCTACTTGCGGAACGACCGGCCTCGATTGCGTTCCAATGATCGCCATGCACCTTCCGACCCTGATACTTCGCGCAGCCGCGGCCCTCGTTATCGCTACCGGCCTCGCGGCCTGCGGCACGAACGTGCCGTTGAATCAGCCGCCCTCGCCTTCGCTGCCGCCTGTGCCCCCGGCGCCGCCGATTGCACCCGTGCCGCCGCCGCCCAAGCCGCAAGCGCTTTTCGGCCCGCCGGCATCCGGCGCCACCATCGCGCGCTTCGACGGCAACAAAAGCAAGGGCATGGACATCGCAGGCGAGTTGGGCGACCCGATCCTGGCGTCGCGCGATGGCCGCGTCGTCATCGTCAGCAATGCGCTGAAAGCCTACGGCACGATGATCATCGTCAAGCACGACGAGACCTACATCACCGCCTACGCCAACATCGACAAGGCTCTGGTGAAAGAGAACGACGTGGTGCGGCAGGGCCAGAAGATCGCCGAGATGGGCAAGAGCGGCACCGACCGCGTCAAGCTGCACTTCGAGATCAGGAAGCAAGGCGTCGCGGTCGATCCGGAGCCTTACCTGAGCGGCAAGCTGCGCTAGGGTTCCAGGTCTTCTTCAGGCCTGCGCCGGCTCCAGCACGAAGCCGAAGTCGAGCGTGTGAAACGGCGCGGCTTGCACGCTGCCGTCAGGCGCCGTGCCTGCGTCATGGCGCACGTAATCGCCGATCAGCGAACTGCGCACGCCGAACACCGCATCACTGTCCAGGTAAGCGTCGCCATCGCAGAAAACGTGTGTGATGAGTGTCTCGTAGCCGGGCGCCTTGACGATGAAGTGCACGTGCGCCGGGCGCCACGGATGCCGGTTGACCGCGGTCAGCATGCGCCCGACCGGCCCATCGGTCGGAATCGGATACGCCACCGGCAACACCGCCTTGAAGTTCAGCCGCCCTTCGCCGTCGGTCCGAAACACCGCGCGGCCTTGCGGGCCGGTGAGCTCCGGTCGCTGCACGTCGTAGAAGCCGTCGGCATCGGCCTCCCACACATCGACCTCGGCGTGCGGCACCGCCTCGCCGCCGATGCCGCGCACGGTGGCCTGCACGAAGAGCGGCTCGCCCACCGCGCCGCCGGACATGTCGTCGCCCTGTTCGAGCTGCGGTGCGCCCTCCACATGGAACGGGCCGAACACCGTGGCTTCGGTCGCCTGCGGGCTCTTCGAATGGTTGAGCGCCACCGTGAGCATCGACAGGCCCAGCGTGTCCGACAGCAGGATGAACTCCTGGCGCTTGTCGTCGCACATCTGCCCCGTGGCGGTGAGGAACTGAATGCCTTCCATCCACTCGGCCTCGGTGAGCTTCACCTCTCGCGCGAAGTCGTGCAGATGGCGCACCAGCGCCGACATCACTTTTTTCAATCGCGGGTTGTCGCAGCCCGAAATGCTTTCGAGCACGGCGGTAGTGATGGTGTCTTCGTTGATGTTTCTCATGGGGCACAGTCTCCTGAAAATGAATCGGCCGGATGAATCAGGCGGGTAACTCGGGCGCATGGTTCGCCGGGTTGTCGGCCGGGT
>JAQGMP010000581.1 GCA_028292285.1 Variovorax sp.
GCCCGGCCCCGGGTATCGGGCATCTGGCTCAGGGCGGCCTCCCGTGCCAGATCGACCGCTTCGACGATGTCGCCGACAACGCCGTCGGCAGGATGCGCGGCGAGCTTCAATGCATGACCGAGTTGCGTCATCCATACGGCCGGCTGCGTGCCTTCGACCGTGACGGTGGCGCTCGACATCCGGCCCGCGAATACATCGGCCCGCTGGCGTTCGGCACGAATAAGGCCACGAAAGACATGCGCCGTGCTGTCGAATTCCTTCGAGAGCCCGGCCCAGGTCTGCAACTGCTTGAGCGCTCGATCCCAATGTCCGAGGACGCACAGCAGTTCGAACAACAACCAGCGTGCGGCCGGTGCCTGGGGCTTGGCGCGCACAGCCGCTTCCGCCCGCAGGAGAGTTTCGGACAGCGGCTTGGCGTGCGTCCACTCACGAAACGACTGGGCGGCATCGGCGGTTTTGGGGGTAGAGAGGGATTCGGTCATGGACTGTCGGTAGGAAGACGGCCTGGCTGCATATGGCTGTCGGGCGAAACTTCGTGATGCTCGCGTCGCGTCAGGCTCGGCAAAGCGGCTTTGGCGCCGCGCGCCAACTCGGGTGCGAAAAGATGCAGCACGTCGTCGATCTCGGTCGCATCGAGCAGCGCCGACGGAGTCAACGGATCGAAGTTGTCGATGATCTGATCGATGCCTTCTCTTTCCAGCAGGATGTCCCGCAACAAGGGGTACGGCGCAGCGCGATGACTGAGCTCATCGAGCGTCGGCGCGCTGTCGCCGTCGGAAGTCAGCATGCCCTCCCAGTCGGCCTGACCGGCAAGCTGGTCCGGATCTCGCACGACCCGCACGAACTCTTCATGCAAGCCGTCGAGCAGAAGCGCCGCCGTGTCCGGCCGAGAAGCCCGCGTTGTCGCAAACTCCTTGCGCGCCTGCGAGGTCTTCAGGACCTGCGTCACGGCCGAGGTACGGCCCTGCGGCTCTGGCTCCGCACGATGCAGCGCATCTGCCGACAGCCGGCTGAACTTTCCGTTCGGGGTGGCAACTTGCGAGGGCGCTTCCCCCAGCAATTCGGCCAGCGAATCACCGGCCGGACGCGCCTCGGCACCTGCGATGCCGAGCACACCGAAGGGATCGTCCAGCGAATCCGTCTGCGAGGATTCTGTGGCGCCGGACCATGATGGCTGAGCCGCGAGGTCGCGAAGGTCGAATTCGACTGCGTCTGCGACCGATGCATCCGCAAAGCGGGTGCCCGGGTGCAGCAGTCCGGACATGGGAACCGGCGTTGGAGACTCGCCACCCGCGACGGGCGAGGCGACTGGCGATGTTGCGAATCCGGAGGTGGTCTCTATCTCGAAGCGCAGGAGGCCCAGCTCCAGCGTGTCCCCCGCCCTGAGCGCGGCGGGCTCGTCCGCCGGTACGCGCACGTTGTTGACGACGCAGACCAGCGTGCGGCTGTCATTGCGCAGCTGCCATCCCGCACCGACGCGCTCGATGCGGCATTGGTTGGCGGATCGCCACTGGGTATCGTTGAGCCGCTCGCCTCCGAGTTCGAGTGCGTCCGCCAGACCGCATCCCTCCTCCGGCACGGGCATGACGATGTTCTTGCTGCCACCATGGCTTCGAACGATGCGCAGTTGCAGACGCTTGAAGTCGCTCATCGGGTGGCCTTCCACAGTTTGGAAAGCTGGGGGGCCGCATTGACGAAACCACCCGTGGCGTCTTGCTGCCAGAAAGCGTTTTCGGTGCCCGAAGCAAGCAGGGCATGCGGCCAATTGGACCAAGGGAAGAATCGAACGCCCTGCAGCCGCGACGCGGGGTCGTCGTGAATCGACGGTCCGGCGAATCGGTCGAGAACTGCTTCCGACTCGTCAGAACGTTGATCGACCCCTTCACCATCGCGCCGGGTGCGGCACAGGTCGCGCAATCCGGGCGCGTGCAGGCGCCAGAGCGCATTCACGGTTCGACCGAGCGCCTGGACCTCGGGGACGCCATGCGGCCCGACATGACGCGCCACCGCTCGTCCCAGCCAGAACAACCAATCCTGCGAATGATTCGCCTGGGTCTCGAAATGCCGTGCGGCCCACCGTGGATGCGCCAGCTGGTAGACCAACAATGCGTGGCGCCGACCGACCTTGTCCATCGACGGCGCCACCACGCCGACGACAAAACGGCGTGCCGCGAAGGCCAGCGTTCCCGGAGAGAGCACGAATGCCGTCGGCAGCATTTCGGCCGATCCGTCTTCAGGGACGCCTCCGTTCTTCATAAGCCACGGCTGCCACCCTTCGCTCTCGCCATGCCGCATTCCGCTGCGCACGAAATCGGCGTGACCGGCCAGCTTGCCCCACACGGCGGGTGGCGTGATCAAACGAAGTGCAATGAGCTTTTGCAGCATGTCAGGCAGCGCGGCCAGGGCAGCGAAATCCCTTGAGCACGTCGCTGTTCAGCGGGTTGGGTTGCGTACCGGAGCTGATATCGAGCAGGGCCTTGCGCCCGTCGAAAGTGAACTCGACACCCGTACGGCCGAGCGTTGCGCCGTTCACGATTCGGCCCTTGTCGATCAGACGGAACAACGCCCAGGGCCCGCTGGTCATCAGGGTCGAGGTGGCGCCCGATACACGCGGATTCGCAACGAACTCGGCCATGGAACCGCCTCGCGGCCCCGGCCAAGTGACGGTAAAGGACTGCACCGGACCATGGATGTAGCGCTGTCCCTGGCCATCGATGTCGATCACCAGATCCGTGATGCTCGGCTCGAGATCGAGCACCTTGACGTCGATCTTCCAGGCCAGCTTTTTGCCACCTGCATCTCGGATAATGAGTTCGCGAATCTGCTGCGCGCGATAGAAGGCATCGA
>JAQGMP010000585.1 GCA_028292285.1 Variovorax sp.
GCGCTTGTCGGTGTCGCCGATGATCTTCATCGGCGAGACTTCGACGCCGTTGACCATCTCCAGAATCCGGTTCTGCACGAAGCCGCGACTGAATTCCAGCTCGTGAATCTTGCCGTCGCGCCGCACGATCAAGCGCAGCTTCTTGCTCAGCGCGTTGACGCAGCTCACGCCCACGCCGTGCAGGCCGCCCGAGACCTTGTAGCTGTTCTGGTTGAACTTGCCGCCAGCGTGCAACTCGGTCAGCGCGATTTCCGAGGCACTGCGCTTGGGCTCGTGCTTGTCGTCCATCTTCACGCCGGTCGGAATGCCGCGGCCGTTATCGGTGACGGAAATCGAATTGTCGGAATGGATGGTGACGACGATGTCGTCGCAGTAGCCGGCCAGCGCTTCGTCGATCGAGTTGTCGACCACTTCGAACACGAGGTGGTGCAAGCCGGTGCCGTCGGATGTGTCGCCGATGTACATGCCAGGGCGCTTGCGCACGGCCTCCAGCCCTTCGAGGATCGTGATGGAACCTTCGCCATACGAAGTGTCGGGCGCAATGATCTCGACCGGAATCGCGCTGTCGATTTCGGGTGTGTAGACCGGCTCGGTATGCGGCACTTCCGACGGGACTTCCGGCTTGTTTTCTTCGCTCATTGGGACTCTTTCTCTCTCGCTCGCTAACTCACTGACTCGGGCAACCAACCAGACTGGCTTTTTTCTAGATCCGCATTGGCATCACGACGTACTTGAAGCTCGCGTTGTCAGGGATGGTGAACAGGGCCGAACTGTTCGAATCGGCCAAGTCCAGCTTCACCATGTCCTGGCCCATGTTGGCCAGCGCGTCGATCAGGTACGTCACGTTGAAGCCGATCTCGATGGCATCGCCGCCGTAGTCGATGTCGAGCTCGTCTTGCGCTTCTTCTTGCTCGGCGTTGCTCGATGCAATGCGCAAGGTGCCCGGCTCGAGGTTGAGCCGCACACCCTTGAACTTTTCACTCGTCAGAATGGCGGTGCGTTGCAGGCTGGCGAGCAATGGTGCGCGGCCCAGCGTCACGCTGTTCTTGTGGTTCTTGGGGATCACGCGGTTGTAATCGTGGAACTTGCCTTCGACCAGTTTGGTGACGAATTCCATGCCGCCGAAGCTGAACTTCGCCTGGTTGTTGGCGAACTGCATTTCGATCGCGCCTTCGGCATCGGACAGCAGCCGCTGCATCTCGAGCACGGTCTTGCGCGGCAGGATGACTTCTTGCCGCGGCACCTCGACATCGAGCGTGGCCGACGCAAAAGCCAGGCGGTGGCCATCGGTCGCGACCAGGCTCAGCTGCTTGCCTTCGGCGACGAACAGGATGCCGTTGAGGTAGTACCGGATGTCGTGCACCGCCATCGCGAACGAGACCTGACCGAGCAGGTCTTTCAACGTCTTTTGCGGCACGCTGAACACGGGACCGAAGTTGGCGGCTTCCTGCACCAGCGGAAAATCTTCGGCAGGCAGCGACTGCAACGTGAAGCGGCTCTTGCCGCCCTTCAGCACCAGCTTGCTCGCGCTCGACTCGAGGCTGACCGTCTGGTCGGCCGGCATGGTGCGCAGGATGTCGATGAGCTTGCGCGCACCAATGGTCGTCGTGAAGTTGCCTTCGTCGCCGCCCAGCTCCGCGGTCGTGCGGATCTGGATTTCGAGATCGCTGGTCGTGAGTTGCAATTGTCCGCCCGTCTTGCGGATCAGCACGTTGGCCAGGATGGGCAGCGTGTGACGGCGCTCGACGATGCCCGCGACCGACTGCAGCGCGGAGAGGACTTTGTCTTGGTTTGCCTTCAGGACGATCATTTCTTACCTCTTCCTTATTTCTTTAATTCAATTTAGTAGTAGTAGATAAGGGCAGCACTGCCCTGTGGAAAGGGGCATTTTCCCCTTTCCTGACAGGCACTTGCCTCGTCCCTCTGGCTGTGCGCAGCCGTGTTTTCTGCTGTCGCGCCAAAGCGCATAACTTTGCCTGGCGAGCTTGGCCTGTGGACAACCGCCTGCTTGTGCCGGAACTGTCCCCAGAGTTGTCCTTTGACAGCGCCGCGTGAATCTGTGATGACAAATCGATCATGGTTTCAATGCTTGCTTTCAGCCTTTGAGCGTCTGTTCGAGCACGTGCAACTGCTGGTTGAGCTCGGTCAGTTGCTGGCGCTCGCCAGAGATCTTGCGTACCGCGTGCAACACCGTCGTATGGTCTCGGCCACCAAAGAGCTCTCCGATCTCCGGAAGGCTCTTCTGTGTCAGTTCCTTGGCGAGGTACATGGCGATCTGCCGCGGCCGCGCAATCGAGGCCGGGCGCTTCTTGCTGTACATGTCGGCGACCTTGATCTTGTAATAGTCGGCGACCGTCTTCTGGATGTTCTCTACCGAGATCTGCCGGTTCTGGATCGACAGCAGGTCGCGCAGGGCTTCTCGCGCCAAAGCGATCGAGATCTCTTTCTGGTTAAAGCGCGAGTACGCGAGGATCTTGCGCAGTGCGCCTTCGAGTTCGCGCACGTTCGAGCGCACGTTCTTCGCGACAAAAAACGCCACCTCTTCAGGCATTTCGGCAGACTCTGCACGCGCCTTGTTGATCAGGATGGCGACGCGCATTTCGAGCTCGGGCGGCTCGATGGCGACCGTCAGACCCGAATCGAATCGCGACACCAGGCGCTCGTGGATGTCGGCCAAGCCCTTCGGATAGGTGTCGCTCGTCATCACGATGTGCGACTTCTTGGCGAGCAAGGCCTCGAACGCGTTGAAGAATTCTTCTTGTGTGCGGTCTTTGTTGGCGAAGAACTGAACGTCGTCGATCAGCAGCAAATCGAGCGAGTGGTAACGCTCCTTGAACTCGTCGAAAGTCTTGCGCTGGTAGGCTTTGACCACATCCGAAACGAACTGCTCCGCATGGATGTAGAGAACTTTGGCATCCGGCCGATCGGCCAGCAATTTGTTGCCGACCGCGTGCATCAAGTGGGTCTTGCCCAAACCGACGCCGCCGTAGATGAAAAGCGGGTTGTACAGATGGCCCGGCATGCCAGCCACGTGCATGGCTGCCGCGCGTGCCATTCGGTTGGCGGTGCCTTCGACCAGCGTGTCGAATGTCAGGCCCGAATTGAGCCGGTTCTTGAAGGCGGCCGCGGCCGGATCTTCGCCTGGTCCGGCCACGTCGCGCGGCACATCGGTCTCGGCCATGACGGCCATCGGTGTTGAACGCACGGGCATTTCACGCGGAGCGAGCGCTAACTCGATGGCAACCGGCTGCCCGTACATTTTCTCCGCCATCGAAGCAATTTTGCCGGCGTACTGCGCCCGAATCCAGTCGAGCTTGAAGCGGTTCGCGACGAACACGGTCATGCGCGAAAGATCGTCCGCGACCTGCGCGGTGAGCGGTTTGATCCAGGTATTGAACTGCTGCTCGGACAGTTCTTGCGCGAGCTGATCGACGCAAGCCTGCCACAGGCTTTCACCGATGCCGTCAGTCGACATGGGCGCTGTAAATGGTGGTGAATCCCTCGGGCATTCTCTTGTCTTTGTATTGTGGATATTCTCTGCGGCAAGCGCCCGGCATTCTAACTTGTCAAAACCTTATCCACACCTCGCGAAGACGCCCGAAAGGGTCATCAGAAGGTGGTAGGAAACCTCGCGAAATCGGGACAACGCAGGAGCCGAAATACGCCGCGATTGTTGCCCACAGAAATGTTTGCGATAATCGCGGGTTTCCCTGAAAACCCTTTGTGTGTTTCGGGGGGTCCGGCATCCGGCCGGGCATATCAGGAAGAACCATCATGAAACGCACTTACCAAGCATCCAAAGTCCGCCGCGCCCGTACCCACGGCTTTCTGGTCCGCATGAAGACCCGCGGTGGCCGCGCCGTTATCAACGCGCGCCGCGCCAAGGGCCGCAAGCGCCTGGCTGTCTGACACCGGTCCACGCGCCACTGCCGGACCACCGGGATTTCGATCCGTCGGCCCCGGCTGCCGGCGCGTCGCGATTGGTTTCCATGCAGCGGCTCCAGACCCGCGCGCAATTTCAAGCCGTGCTCGCAGGTTCTACCGTGGCGCGCACTCCGCACTTTGCATTGCACCGTTGCCCGCTCGATGCGCCGGCCGGTGAAGCCGCGCCTTTGTTCGGCGTACACGACGTGTGGCTCGGTGCCATGGTTCCCAAGCGATGGGCAAAGCGAGCCGTCACCCGCAATGCCATCAAACGCCAGATATACAACGTGAGTGCCGCTCCGGAAGTTACCCTGCCGATCGCGGCGCACGTCGTGCGCTTGCGTTCGGGCTTCGATCGCAAGGAGTTCGTGAGCGCGACGTCA
This sequence comes from Variovorax sp., assembly GCA_028292285.1. Taxonomy (GTDB): domain Bacteria; phylum Pseudomonadota; class Gammaproteobacteria; order Burkholderiales; family Burkholderiaceae_C; genus Variovorax. The sequence continues at coordinate 4,308 of JAQGMP010000585.1, forward strand.
GAAAAGCTCAAGGCCGCCGTGCGGCTGGAGTTGCAGCAGCTCTTGAAGCGCGCGACCGGAACAGGAGCGCGCACATGATTCGCGCACTCTTGATCGGGCTGGTCAAGGCTTACCGCCTGTTATTGAGTCCCTGGCTCGGCGCCTCGTGCCGCTTTACGCCCACCTGTTCCGTCTATGCGATCGAGGCCCTCGAGCAGCACGGTGCGGCGCAGGGCAGCTATCTCACCTTGAAGCGTCTTGTCCGCTGCCAGCCGTTCTGTGCCGGCGGACACGACCCCGTACCTCCCAAGGGCCAGCGCCCATGCGGCCCGACCCGGTCGCTTTTCGCTTGCCTGTCCCCCGACAAAAAGTCTTCGCCATGAACATGCTCGATATCCGCCGAACCATCCTCTGGGTGATCTTTGGCTTTTCACTGGTGCTGTTGTGGGATCAATGGCAAGTGTTCAACGGCAACAAGCCGACGTTCCTGCCGTCGAGCAGGTCTTCCACCGCGGCGACCACCC
>JAQGMP010000612.1 GCA_028292285.1 Variovorax sp.
GGAGCTGGCCGCCGCTCCGGAAGTTGCCTTCAAGACGGCGGGCTTGTTCTGGAAGCGCAAAGGCCTCAATGAACTTGCCGACGCGGACAACTTCACCGAGATCACGCACCGAATCAACGGCGGCCAGAACGGCGCAGCCGAGAGGGTTCGCTTCTACGAGCGGGCGCAGCTCGTGCTCGCAACGAGCTTTCCTGCGGCGAGCGCGATACCTGCGAGGGCCGGGTCGGCCAGTACCGCCACTGGCAAGTCCGTCAAGTCCACCAAGTCCGTCAAGTCCGTCAAGTCCGTCAAGGCGCTGTCAGAGCCCGCAGATGCGTTGCTGCGTGGTGCGGAAGCAGTGCAGCTGGAGCCGCCGCCGCCGGCCTTCGTGCCGCCGCCTTCCGCATCGCTCGCGGTACGGCCGGACACGCTCGACTTTCGCGACCTCATGTACACGCCGTCGCTCATCGAGGTGCCGACCCACATTCCGCTCGGCGACTACCTGGACCACAACGTGCCGGTCCTGAACCAGGGCAGCGAAGGCGCCTGCACCGGCTTCGGGTTGGCGACCGTCGCCAACTACCTGCTGCTGCGCCGGCGGGTGGTGCCCGACAGCACGCCGGTCAGCCCACGCATGCTGTACGAGCTGGCGCGCCGCTACGACGAGTGGCCTGGCGAGAACTACAGTGGCTCGAGCGCGCGCGGCGCGATGAAGGGATGGAACAAGCACGGCATCTGTTCTGAAGCGCTCTACCCGTACAAGGCCAATGCCAAAACAGACGCCAAGACAGACACCAAAACCGATCGCCAGGGCCTCACCGTGCAGCGTGTCGCCGATGGCGTGCGCCGCCCGCTGGGCGCCTACTTTCGCGTCAACCACAAAGACCTGATCGCGATGCACGCGGCCATCGCCGAGGTCGGTGTGCTCTACGCCACCGCGACGGTCCACGACGGATGGAACAACGTGGGAAGCGATGGTTTGATCGTGCAGTCGGACACGATCACCGGTGGCCACGCCTTCGCCATCGTGGCCTACGACGATCAGGGCTTCTGGGTACAAAACTCGTGGGGTGCGGGCTGGGGGCTGCGCGGCTTCTGCCGCATCACTTACGACGACTGGCTCGCCAACGGAACCGATGTCTGGGTGGCCCGCATGGGCGCGCCGATCACGCTGCGCGCGAATCAATCGGCGGCCAGCACGCACTCGGCCACGGCCAACCAGAGCGTGGCTTACTCGTTTGCGGACCTGCGGCCGCATATCGTGAGTGTCGGCAACGACGGAGAGCTGAAAGCCGGCGGCGACTATGGCTCGACGCCCGACGAACTCGAGCACATCTTCGAGCAGGACATCCCGGCTGCCACCGGCAACTGGAAGACGCTGCGGGTGCTGCTGTATGCGCATGGCGGGCTCGTGAGCGAGCAGGCGGCGGTGCAGCGTCTCGCTGAATACCGGCCCGAGCTGCTGCAGGCCGAGGTCTACCCGCTGGCCTTTATCTGGCGCACCGACTACTGGACGACTTTCTCCAACATCCTGAAAGATGCCGTCAGCCGTCGACGGCCCGAAGGCGCACTGGACGCCACCAAAGACTTCATGCTCGACCGGCTGGACGACGCGCTGGAGCCGCTCGCCCGGGCGCTCAGCGGCAAGGCGTCATGGAGCGAGATGAAAGAGAACGCCCTGTGCGTCGCCGACGCGGGCTGCGCAGCGAGCATGGTCGTGGACCAACTGGCAAAGCTCGCGAAGAAGGCGGCGCAGAACGGCCAGGCCTTCGAGATTCACCTCGTCGGCCACAGCGCGGGCTCGATCCTGCACGCGCCGATCGTCAAGCTGCTGGCAAAGCGCGGCCTGACGATGGAAACCTGCACGCTCTGGGCGCCGGCCTGCACCGTCGACCTCTTCAAGCAGTTCTATGTGCCCGCGATGGCATCGAAGGCGCTGCGCAAGCTGACGGTGTATGCGCTCAAGGACAACACCGAGCGCGACGACGACTGCGCCAAAATCTACAACAAGTCCTTGCTGTATCTCGTCTCGAATGCCTTCGAAGACAAGGAGCGCATTCCGCTGTTCCGCGACGGCGTGCCGATTCTCGGAATGGAGAAGGCCTTCGATGCTGACTTGCGCAAGATCTTCAACGCGCACGGCGCCGAACTCGTGCTCACGCCCAACACCGAGCCCGACGATTCGACGGGCGCGTCGGAGGCCATGCACCACGGCGATTTCGACGACGACAAGAAGACCGTCATGTCCACCTTCAGGCGCATCGTGGCTGGCGCCGGCAGCGCCCAGGCGAAGTCTGCGGCCAAGCTCCCGGACGTGGCGATCCAGACCCGCGCGGGGGTCAAGCCGATGTTCCCGCACACCGAGTCGTCGCTGCGCGATCGGCGCATGCAGATCGACGAGCGCACGCGGGCGCGGGTGTAGAGGCCTGATAGTTCTGCGAACACGCCATTCAGGCACCCGATGAAGTGACGGTGGTCGACGACGCCGCCCAGGACGAGTGCTTCATCGACACCCCGTTCGTCACCCGGGGTGGTGTGCCAGCTGGAAATACGCGCCGAGGCCATTGCGGGCGTTCGCAACGTTTGAAGCGGGTATCGACCGCTCATCCATTCACGTAAAAACCCGCTTGGTGGGGCTGAAAAGTAGGTACAAAATACTCACATACCTCGACCCACCGCGAGTATGGACCGCTACCGAACCACCGCGAACCAGCGCGAGCTGGACCCTTCGTTCTCAGTGCCCTGCAGGCGATGCGCTGGACTGCTGCAGGAGTGGAATCGGTTTTGCCCTTTTTGCCTGGAAGACCAGTTTGCCCCGGCCGATGCCGATGGGCCGACGATGGCCGAATTGGCGCGCGACGGCTCGCCCGCCGATCAGACCGGCACCGCGGCGGGAATCGATTTCGTGGACACCGTGCAGCCGGGTCGGGAGGGTCGGGAAGAAGCGGTCCACTTCGCCGGTTGGGCGGACTCGATGTCCAGAGCGATGCGCGATGGGGGAGTGTCCGAGATATCCCTTACCCAGCCCAGCGATTATTGGCAGACCGAAGTGCTGCGTGTCGGCGACGGCAAGAAACACTGGGCGGCGCGTTTGTTGCCCGGGCCTCGGCCGCTCGGAATCGCAGTGGTGCTGGTCTTGATCGCCGTCGCCTTCTTCGGGTAAAAGCAGACCTATTTCGATGCCCGGGACGATGCCGGCAGGCTGCTCGCCTTCAAGGCCGACACCGAGCGTGTGCAGACCGCCTTGAACCGCGGCGATTTGACCAACGCGGCACAGGGGCTCGAAGTGCTGGAGGCCGGCAATGCGGACGACCCCGGCGTTCAGACACTGAGACAAGCGCTGGATTTGCGTATTCAGGAACGATCGACTCGGCGCGGTGAACCGCCGGAGGCCGCTGCGCGCATGGCATCCAATGAACCTGCCTTGGACGAGGCCGTCGCGCCTGTCGTCGCCATGGTGACGCCGGAACGACCGGCCGCGGGCACCCCGGCGCCAGGCATCGGCACGGGTCGAGTCCCGGAGAAAGAGTGCAGCGTGACGCTCGCCGCGCTGGCGCTTTGCCCCAACGAGTGACGACCCCAGACCACAGGACCCGGTATGCCCATCAGATTTCTGCTTATCGGACTGTTGTGGATCCTGTTCGGTTCGTACGCGGCCGCGGCGCCCCGGGCGGAGTACAAGATCGTCACTGCGACGAAAACCGGCACTTACATCCAGATCGGCCGAGACCTTGCGACGTGGGTCGCCGAGCCCGCCGATATCTCGCTCGAAGCGCTGGAATCGAAGGGCTCCGCAGAAAATATCCAGCGAATGCGTTTCGAGCAAGGCGTCAAGCTCGCGCTGGTGCAATCGGACGTCTATCAGGCGTTTCTGGACGAAGCAAAGGCCGGCAATGCCGAAGCCGGCGACATCATCAAGCCGCTGCGCCTCATCATGCCGCTCTATGACGAGGAGATCTATTTCATTGCGCGCGCCGATGCGCCGATCAACAGCATTCATGAAATCAAAAACAAGAAGATCGCCGTCGGACCGCTGGGAAGCGGCACGGCGCTGACGTCGAGGACGGTTTACCAATTGATGTTCGGAGAGCCGCTGCCGCCCGCCAACACGCAGTACCTCACCAACGAAGAAGCGCTGGCCAAGCTCACGGTCGACAAGTCGATCGACGTCGCGATCATCGTCGCCGGGCAACCGGCCAAGCTGTTCACCGACATGAAGGCCGAGGCCCGCAACTACATCAAGATCCTGAAGCTGGACGATGCCGCGCCCGAGACGGCGCGCGCAAAAAAGACGTACTTTCCGGCGGTGATACGTGCCGCCAGCTACTCGGCATGGCTCAAGGACGACGTGCCCACGCTGACCGTGAAAGCGTACCTGGTCACCTACGACTACGGACTGCAATCGACGGTCGGAAACCTGGGCCGCTTCGCCGAATCCCTCTGCACCAACTTCGACAAGCTTCAGGCCAATGGCCATCCGAAATGGAAGCAGGTGCGGCTGGAGCTGCCGCCGCTGAGCCAGGGATGGCGCTACTACGCGCCGATGGAAAAGCGCCTGCGCGCCTGCATCGCACGGCGACCCGCTATCGGCTTTTCAACCGCCGGCGGGACACCGGCACTGCCAAGGAACTGCACCGAACAGGAGATGGTGCTGGGAATCTGCCGGCGTTGAGTTTCGCTCTCGAGTTCGGATCCGCGGGGTTGCTCAGCCGAACCGCAGCGAGCGCAGTCCGACGGTCCGGTCGATCACCACCACAGCCGCCAGCGTGAGCACGATGCTCAGCGTCGACACCGCCGCCGCCGTGGGATCGAAGTCCCAGCGCAGGTAGTCGAAGAGCTGCAGCGGCAGCGTCGTCATGCCGATGCCTTTGAGCAGCAGCGACATGTTGAACAGGTCGAAGGAGATTACGAAGGCGAACAGCATCCCCGTGATGATTCCTGATTTGATCAGTGGCAAGGTGACACGCGCAAAGGCCCGCAGCGGCGTCGCGCCGAGGCTGCGCGCGGCCTGTTCGAGCGATGCGTCCTGGTTGTAGAGCGTCGACGCCACGTTGGTGAATACATAGGGCAGCGTCACCAGCACATGGCCGACGAGCAGACCGAACATCGTCTTCGTGCCGATGCCGCTCGCGTAGAGAAAGAACAGCAGCGCGATCGCCGTGAGGATCTCCGGCAGCATGAGCGGCATCATCAGCATCATGCGCAGGCCTTCGCGAAAACGCGTCGCGTAGCGCACCACGTAGAGCGCGCCGGCCACGCCGATCACGGTCGAGCACAGCGTGGCGATGGTCGCGATCTTCAACGAGGTGCCGATGGCGCGCATGAAAGCCTCGTTCGCGAACAGGGCACCGAACCAGCGCAGCGACAAGCCCTGCGGCGGAAAGCTCAGGATCTCGCCGGCGTTGAACGACATCAGCACGATGATCACGATCGGCAGCAGCAGGAACACGTAGACCGCGCCGACGAAGGCCAGCCCCAGTCCGTCGGCCATGCGGGTCGCGAATGGCGCGCGCTTCACTGGATGCCCTTCATGAAGAGGCCGCTGATACGGGCGTAGACGAAGACCGCCGCCATGCCGCAGAGCGACAGGATCAGTGCCTGCGCCGCACCGACCGGCCATTGAAAGTTGTCGATCAGGTTCTGCACCACCAGCACCGACATCGTCTTGACCTGCGCGCCGCCGAGCATCACCGGCGTGACGTAGGCGCTCAGCGTGAGCACGAAAACGAGGATGGTTCCGGCCTGGATGCCCGGCCACGACATCGGCAGGATCAGCCGCCAGAACACCTTGAGCCGCGAGGCGCCGAGCGAGCGCGCGGCCTGCTCAAGCGTCGGGTCGATGCTCTGGATTACGCCGACCAGCGGCAGGATCATGAAGGGCAAAAACACATGCACCAGCGCGACCGTCACGCCGAGCTTGTTGTTCATCAGTTGCAAGCCGGTCTGTATCAATCCCATGTCGATCAGCGCGCGGTTGATGACGCCGTTGCCCGACAACAGGATCAGCCAGCCGAAGCTGCGCACCACCACGCCGACCAGCAGCGGCGAGAGCACCAGCACGTAGAGCAGGCTGCCCCAGCGCGACTTGGTGCGCGCCAGGTGAAAGGCCAC
>JAQGMP010000632.1 GCA_028292285.1 Variovorax sp.
GCTGCTGCCGGCCGACAGCGACGACTTCGACAAGCCGCTGCAACTGCTGGCAAAGGCCATCGCGTTCCGTGATCCAGTAACCGGCGAGGCTCGCCGCTTCGAAAGCCCGCGCGCATTGGCGCTCTGAACGCCAAGAGCGGTAACGGCGCGGCAACGGCGGCGCTTGAACCCGCGGCACGACAAGCGCTCTGGCGCCAAGGTGACGCGCCCGCACCGCATGGCGCACTAAGCTTTGCCGGCGGTTTTTTCAAACAAGTTCAGGAGACATCGATGGACACCACCAACCTTTTTTCGCTCAAAGGGCGCACCGCGCTCATCACCGGCGGCTCCCGCGGCATCGGCCGCATGATCGCCGAGGGCTATCTGGCCCAGGGCGCACGCGTCTACATCTCGGCCCGCAAGGCGGCCGCCTGCGACCAGACCGCCAAGGAGCTCTCGGCCTTCGGCACCTGCATCTCGTTGCCTGCCGACGTGTCGACACTGGCCGGCGCGCAGGCGCTGGTCGCGGCTTACGCCAAGCATGAAGACTCGCTCGACATCCTGGTGAACAACGCCGGCGCGGCCTGGGGCGCGCCCTACGACGAGTTTCCCGAGAGCGGCTGGGACAAGGTGGTCGACCTGAACCTGAAGGCGCCTTTCTTTTTGACGCAGGCGCTGACGCCGATGTTGAAGAAGGCCGCGACCGACTATCTGGCGAAGGTCATCAACATCGCATCGATCGACGGCATTTCAGTCAATCCGCAAGAGACGTACTCGTATGCGGCGAGCAAGGCCGGTTTGATCCAGCTGACGCGCCGCATGGCGTTGCGGCTGGCGCAAGACCGCATTGTGGTGAGCGCGATCGCGCCGGGTGCCTTCGCGTCGGACATGAACAAGGATGCGCGCGACCACGGCGACGAGGTCAAGGGCCGCATCCCGGCCGGCCGCATCGGCACGCCGGAAGACATGGCGGGCGCTGCGATCTATCTGGCATCGCGCGCGGGGGACTATGTGATGGGTTCGACCTTGATCGTCGACGGCGGCGTCACACACGCCCGGTAGAAAAGCTCGCCCCCAGGTTGCTGCGCACTGCGTGTCGCGACTTCCACCCCCGACCGGGGGCAATACCTGCGGCCCGGCAAAGCCGGTGCCGCGGTATTTCTCGCATTGCGTCAGCAACACTTCAAAGGCGGGGAATGGTTTCGTCTTTAAGGTGCCGGCGAAGCTGCTGGTAGTCGGGCACCACGCTCTCGACGGTTTCCCAAAAACGCTGGCTATGGTCCATCACGCGCAGATGGCTCAGCTCGTGCGCGACGACGTAGTCGATCACGGGCAGGCGGAAATGGATGAGGCGCCAGTTGAGGCGGATGGAACCATCGCTGCTCGCACTGCCCCATCGCGTGGCGGCGTTCGACAGCGACAGCTTTTTCCACCGCACACCAAGCTTCGGCGCGTATGCATCGAGGCGTTCGGTAAACAAGCGCCGCGCCTGCCGCGTGAGCCAGGCCTGCGCAGCGTCGCGGATCTGATCGGGGTTGGCGTTGTTCGCGACCGCCAGCCGCAGGGTTCGCGCGCCGTTTGCATCGACCTCGGCATCGAGCACGGCCCCGACGCCTTTGAAACCGTGCCGTGGGTCGAGCTGCACGACCACGGGCTCACCCAGAAACGGAAACGTCGCGCCGTCTTTCCAGTCGATGCGCGAGGCTTCGACCCGCGCATGGCGCTCTTGCGTTTCGGCCAGTTTGCGCACGATCCAGTCGGCCTTTTCCTGCACGGCGGCATCGATGTCGCGCAGCGTGACCCAGCGCGGCGCGCGCACCGACAGGCCTTCGGCGCCGACCACGAAGCCGATGGTGCGGCGCTTGCCGCGGGTGAACTCGTAGGCGACGCGCGCGTGGCCGAGCACCGCCTCGCGCGTGGCGCGCGGGTGGATGAAGCGGGCTTGCGACAGCACGTCTTTGAGCGGTCGCACAGGAACAGATGGCGACGACGCTGAAGGCGGCGACTTGGTCAGCTCAGGCGGCGGCAGATCGTCGAACGCCAGATCGACTTCCGTCTCAGGCGCGTTGAACAGATCGAGCGTGAACTGCAAGAGGCCGCGCATGGAGGTTCTCGTCAGGCCGCGGCTACCGCTGTTGCAACGTAGGCTTCCGGGTCCAGCCGGCGCATCTCGGACTCGATCCAGGCCTCGACCTCGCGCATGAGTTCGTCGGGCTTGCGGCCGACGCTCGGAATCGCTGGGCCGATCGACACATCGACGATGCCGGGCCGCTTGATGAAGGCCTTGCGCGGCCACACCCTGGCGGACGTCACCGCCACCGGAATGACCGGCACGCCGGTCTCGCAAGCGAGCCGCGTACCGCCGTTTTTGTACGTGCCCTTCTGGCCGCGCGGGATGCGCGTGCCTTCGGGGAACATGATGATCCAGATGCCTTGCGCCAGCAGTTCCCGTCCCTGGCTCACGACCTTGTTGAACGCCTGCGTCTTCTGGCTGCGGTCGATGTGGATCATGTCGAGCCGCGCCATTGCCCAGCCGAAAAACGGCACGTAGATCAGCTCCTTTTTGAAGACGAAGGCGAGCGGATGCGGCATCAGCGTCGGCATCAGAAAGGTCTCGAGCGTCGACTGGTGCTTGACCAGCAGCACAGCGCCGGCGAGCTGGTCGGTCGGCAGGTTTTCCATGCCGGTGACGCGGGTGCGAATGCCCAGCAAGACTCGCGCGCCGCCGATCGCCCACCGCAGCCAGCGCTCGGCCATCCAGTACAGCGGGATGCCGCGTTTCCACAGCGAGCTCACGCACATGATGATGCCCCAAGGCACCACGGTCACGAGCATCCAGAGGGCGTGGACCAGCGAGCGAACGAAGGCCATCAGATCGCCACCTGCAGTTCAGCTTGCTTCTTCGCTTCGCGCACCAGCAGGAAGTCGACGAAGCCAGCAAGGTCGTCGTGCACCATCGTGTTGGCCGGGTACTCTGGCGGCAGCTCGACGCCGCGGCACGCGGCGCCCATGCCGGTCAGCACCAGGTGTGGCTCGCAGCCGACCGATGCGCCGGCCTGCAGGTCGCGCAAGCTGTCGCCGCAGGTCGGCACGTTGGCCAGGTCGACGCCGTAGCGGTCGCCGATCTGCTGGAACAGGCCTGCCTGGGGCTTGCGGCAACTGCAGTTTTCGTCCGGGCTGTGCGGGCAATAAAAAACCGCATCGACCCGGCCGCCCACGCTGGCCAGCATCTTGTGCATCTTGGCGTGCATCAGGTTGAGCGAGGCCACGTCGAACAGGCCGCGCCCCAAGCCGGACTGATTCGATGCGATCACCACATGCCACCCCGCGTGGTTGAGCCGCGCCACCGCTTCGAGCGCGCCGGGCAGCGGCGTCCATTCGACATCGCTCTTGACGAAGTCGTCGCGGTTCACGTTGATGGTGCCGTTGCGGTCGAGGATGACGAGTTTCATGGAGATGCCTTTTTACGCCGCCAGCCGTTCCAGTTGCGCAACCCGGTTCATCGCCTCGTGCAGCGACTTCAGCAGGCCGAGCCGGTTGAGGCGCAAGTCGGCTTGTTCAGCGTTGACCATGACGCCGTCGAAGAAGGCGTCGACCGGCTCGCGCAAGGCGGCCAGTGTTTGCAATGACGCGGTGTAGTCGCCAGCGTCGAACTGGGAGTTTGCGGCCGGGACGACGTTTGCCATGGCGGCATAGAGCGCTTT
>JAQGMP010000638.1 GCA_028292285.1 Variovorax sp.
CCAACGCAGCGCTTCGCTCGCCACATCGACGCCTTCGGCCATGCGCAACGGGTAGACCGCGAAAGCCGCGCCGCCACGCGCGATGAAGTCGGCAACCTGCGCATTGGTGGCGGTCGAACAGCTGCCCGAGACGATGGCGCGCAGGCCGCGTGCCGGCGGCAAGCGCGCCGCCTGCTCTTGCGCCGAAATGCCGAAGTTCTGCGGCAGACCAATCGCCACGCCGGAGCCGGCCGTGACCAGCGGCATGCCGCGAAATGCCTTGCCCATGTGCATCAGGTCGTCGTTGCCGGTGGCGTCGACGATGGCCATCGAAACGCCTTCGCCGCGCAGCGCGTCGATGCGTGCCTCGATGGCGGCGGCGCCGCGCGCGACGGTGCGGTAGTCGATCAGCCCGATGCGCCGCTTCGTTTGCGCCTGCAGCACGCGGACCAGGTTCGAGTCGGTCATGGGCGTCAGCGGATGGTTTCGCATGCCCGACTCGTGCAGCAGCTCGTCGCCGACGAAAAGGTAGCCCTTGAACACCGTGCGGCCGTTCTCGGGAAACGCAGGGCAGGCGATGGTGAAGTCGGTCTGCAGCGCGTCCATCAGCGCATCGGTCACGGGCCCGATGTTGCCCTTGGCCGTCGAGTCGAAGGTCGAGCAGTACTTGAAGTAGATTTGCTGCGCGCCCTGCGCCTGCAGCCAGGTCAACGCGGCCAGCGATTGCGCGACGGCATCGGCTGCGGGCAGCGTGCGCGTCTTGAGCGCGACCACGATGGCGTCGACCTCGTCGGTGAACGCATGCTCAGGCACGCCGATGGTTTGCACCGCGCGCATGCCGGCGCGCACCAGGTTGTTGGCGAGATCGGTCGCCCCCGTGAAGTCGTCGGCAATGCAGCCGAGCAATGGCTTGTTCATGCCTGAATTAAACCCCGGCACGGGCTTCTGTGTAGATGCCGTCGACCCTCAGATGCAGCACGCGGTCGGCCCGCGCCGCCGCGGCGACCGAATGCGTCACCAGCACCAGCGAGGCGCCGTGCTCGCGCGTCTGCGCGAACAGCACATCCATGACGCGGGCGGCGGTCGTCGGGTCGAGGTTGCCGGTCGGCTCGTCGGCCAGCAGCAGGGCAGGCCGATGCACCAATGCGCGCGCGATGGCGACGCGCTGCAGCTGGCCGCCCGAAAGCTGTTGCGGTAAGCGCGTGCCGAGGCCCTTCAGCCCGACCACGTCGAGCATGCGCTCGACCCGCGCCGGGTCGTTGCGGCCCATCAGCATCAGCGGCAGCGCCACGTTTTGCGCGACGTCGAGATGCGGCAGCACGTGAAAGGCCTGGAACACGAAGCCGACGTGGGCGCGGCGCCAGAGCGCGCGGGCCGTGTCGTCGAGGCTGCCGATGTCGGTGCCGTCGTGCGTGACGCTGCCGGCGTCCCAGCTGTCGAGTCCGGCCATGCAGTTGAGCAGGGTCGACTTGCCGACGCCCGACTCGCCGACGATGGCGACGAATTCGCCGCTCGCGACGTCGAGCGTTACGTGCTCGAAGACCGCCGCGTCGCCGTAGTGCTTGCCGAGGTTGTCGATGCGGAGCGTCATGCGCAGCAAGCTATGGCGTCGACCTGGCGCACGATCTCGGCGATGGCGCCTGGCTGGTCGCAGGCGACGATGCGGCGCTTCGGCATGCTGCGCAGCCACGTCATCTGCCGCTTGGCGAGCTGCCGCGTCGCCGCGATGCCGCGCTCGCGGAGTTCGGTCATCGGCCAGTCGCCGTCGAGCGCTTCCCAGGCTTGCCGGTAGCCGACGCAGCGCATCGAGGGCAGATCGGGCTTCAGGTCGCCGCGGGCGCGCAGGGCTTTCACTTCGTCGAGGAAGCCGTCGGCGAGCATGGCGTCGAAGCGCTGCGCGATGCGCGCATGAAGCCATGCGCGGTCTTCGGTTTCAAGGGAGAAAAGGACGCCACTGCCGCTGCCGGTCTTGGTCATGTCGCGTGTCGTGCTGTCTGTCATCGTGTTTTTGTCGGCCGCTTTGGTGGCATGAAAGTGCGAGAGCGGCAACCCGCTGGCGTGCCAGACCTCGAGCGCGCGCTGGATGCGCTGGCTGTCGTTCGGTGCGAGCCGCGCCGCCGTGATGGAGTCGACTTCGGCAAGCTTCGCGTGCATGGCGGGCCAGCCGACTTCGGCCGCTTCGGCTTCTAGCTTCGCGCGCACGGCCGCATCGGCCGAAGGCATGGCGTCGAGGCCGTCGATCAGCGCCTTGAAGTACAGCATCGTGCCGCCGACCAGCAGCGGCAGTTTGCCGCGTGCGCGGATGTCGGCGATGGCGCGCTGCGCATCGTCGACGAAGGCGGCGGCGCTGTAGCGTTCGGCCGGGTCGCGGATGTCGATCAGATGGTGCGGCACTTCGGCCCGCTCGGCTGCGCTCGGCTTGGCGGTGCCGATGTCAATGACGCGGTAGACCAGCGCCGAAACGACGCAGACGATTTCGACCGCGCGCGTGCGTGCGATGGCCATCGCGGCAGCCGTCTTGCCGCTGGCGGTCGGGCCCGCGATCGCGACGTAGGCGACCTCACCCGCCACGCGGGTCACCGTACTTCTGCACCAGCGTCCACGCGATGGCGGCAATGCAGGCGCACCAGAACCACATGCCGTAGGCCAGCGGCCGCACGGTGCCGTCCATGTGCGTGCCGAGCCAGCCGCCGATGCAGAAGGCGGCGAGCATCATCACGAAGCCGTTGAGTGCCGACGCGGCGCCGGCTGCTTGGGGAAACGGCCCGACCGCGCCGGTCTGTCCGCACGGCTGATGAATGCCGTGGCCGAGCATCACCAGCGTGAGCGGCAGCACGATGGCAAAGGTCGACTGCACGCCGCCCAGCGCGAGGGCGCCCATCACCGTGCCGCCGGCCAGTGTGAGCACGCCGCCGCG
>JAQGMP010000048.1 GCA_028292285.1 Variovorax sp.
CCGACGTGACACAGCGAGCGACGGTAGCCGAGCCTCTTCAGGCTTCCTTCTTCAAAGCCTTGACAGCCTTCAGCACGTCGTCGACATGGCCCGGGACCTTGAGGCCGCGCCATTCGGCTTTCAGCACGCCGTCGGCGCCGACCAGGAAAGTGCTGCGTTCGATGCCCTTCACCTTCTTGCCGTACATGATCTTGTTCTTGACCACGCCGAACATGTGGCACATCTTTTCTTCCGTGTCGGCGATGAGCTCGAAGGGCAGCTCGAGCTTGGCCTTGAACTCGTCGTGCGACTTCATGTTGTCGCGCGACACACCGAACACCGTGGCGCCGGCCTTCACGAAGTCCTTGTAGCGGTCGCGAAACTGCATGGCTTCGGTCGTGCAACCAGGGGTGTTGTCCTTGGGGTAGAAATACATCACCAGCACGTGGCCGAGGTGCGAAGTGTTGGAGACTTTGAGACCGCCAGTGGCATTGGCGTCGAATTCGGGAATGGGTTTGTTGACAACGATCGCCATGAAACTTGTTTTCTCCGTTGGATTCCACTTTCGAGCACACTCGCTGAAGTGGAGGATTGGTCGTTGCTAACTGAGGGCAGCTCGCCGTATCGCAACCCGCGATTTTACCCCGAAAAGACCGCTATAAGCCACCGTCGGGCGGCTCGACCAGCAGGGCGGCCACCACATGCCGGCCTTCGCCAGCCAGGATGTTGTAGGTCCGGCAGGCGGCGGGCGTGTCCATCGTCTCGACGCCGGTGCGCTTTGCCATCAGGGGCTGGAGCCACGCTGCTTGCGGAAAACGAATTCGCTTGCCGCTGCCGAAAATAATGAGCTCTGCGCCCAATGCGGCCAGCTGCGCGAAATGCTCGGGACCGATTTCATCGAACCGTGTGCAGTCCCATTCGAAACGCTCGCCGCGGGAGCCGACTACCACGCTGCCTTCGACCTTTTCGTTGTTGATGGCGACCCACCCGGGGCCATGCGCGGTGAGGGTCTGAACGTCGGATTTGTCGGGCTGGAGCTTCATCTGGCGGGGGTGCGAACTGTGGTCAAATTATAGGTTTTCCCCAGTGACACGAGGCCCCGCAGGGCCTTTCGAGCAACTCGCCCGGGAGGGCTTTTCGTTTTGAAACAAATCAAAAAATCGGCCAAGCTGGCCAATGTTCTCTACGACATCCGCGGACCGATCATGGACGCCGCCAAGCAGATGGAAGAAGAGGGCCAGAAGATCATCAAGCTCAACATCGGCAACCTCGCCCTGTTCGGCTTCGACGCGCCCGAAGAGGTGCAGCAGGACATGATCCGCAACCTGCCGGCGTCGGCGGGTTATTCGGACAGCAAGGGCATCTTCGCGGCGCGCAAGGCGGTGATGCACGAGACGCAAAAGCAGGGCATTGCCGGTGTCACGCTCGACGACATCTATCTTGGCAACGGCGCCAGCGAACTGATCGCCATGGCCACCAACGCGCTGTTGAACGACGGCGACGAACTGCTCTTGCCGGCGCCGGACTATCCGCTGTGGACGGCGGTGTCGAGCCTCTCTGGCGGCACGCCGGTGCACTACCTGTGCGACGAAGCGAATGGCTGGATGCCCGATCTGGACGACCTGCGTTCCAAGATCACGCCGCGGACCAAGGGCATCGTCGTCATCAACCCGAACAACCCGACCGGCGCGCTCTATTCCGACGAGATCCTGCAGAGCATCGTCGGCATCGCGCGCGAGCACGGCCTGGTCATCCTTGCCGACGAGGTCTACGACAAGGTGCTCTACGACGGTGTCAAGCACACGGCCATTGCCAGCCTGAGCACCGACGTGCTCACACTCACTTTCAACTCGCTCTCCAAGAGCTATCGCTCGTGCGGCTACCGCGCCGGCTGGCTGGTGGTGTCGGGCGACAAGAAGCAGGCGCTCGACTACATCGAGGGCCTCAACATGCTGTCGAACATGCGGCTGTGCGCCAACGTGCCGGGCCAATGGGCCATTCAGACTGCGTTGGGCGGCTATCAAAGCATCAACGACTTGACGGCAGAGGGCGGTCGCCTGCGCCGTCAGCGCGACCTGGCCTACGAGCTGATCACCGTCATTCCGGGCGTGAGCTGCGTGAAGCCGGTGGCCGCGCTCTACATGTTCCCCAAGCTCGATCCCAAGGTCTATCCGATCGACGACGACCGGATTTTCTTTCTCGAACTGCTGAAGGAAACCAGGGTGATGCTGGTGCAGGGAACCGGCTTCAACTGGGCCACGCCAGACCATTTCCGCATCGTGTTTCTGCCGCACGAAGAAGACCTGCGTGAAGCGATCAACCGTATCGCGAAGTTCCTCGAGCGCTACCGCACACGCAACGCCTAAGCGAGGCAGAAGCAAAACACAAGCAACGCCTAGACACCGTCCAGACAACGCATCGACATCAACAAAATGAAACCCATCCAAGTAGGCCTGCTCGGCATCGGCACGGTCGGCAGCGGCACCTTCAAGGTGCTCGAACGCAATCAGGAAGAGATCAAGCGCCGCGCCGGCCGAGGCATCGAGATCACGATGGTGGCCGACCTCGACACCGAGCGCGCCCGGGCCGTCGTCGGCGATGGCGTGCAGGTGGTGAACGACGCGCGCGCCGTCATCGCCAATCCCGACATCGACATCGTGATCGAACTCAACGGCGGCTATGGCATCGCGAAGCAACTCGTGCTCGAGGCCATCGCAGCCGGCAAGCACGTGGTCACCGCCAACAAGGCATTGCTCGCAGTGCACGGCACCGAGATCTTTGCGGCCGCACACGACAAGGGCGTGATGGTCGCTTTCGAGGCCGCGGTGGCCGGCGGCATCCCGATCATCAAGGCGCTGCGTGAAGGCCTCACGGCCAACAGCATCCAGTGGATCGCCGGGATCATCAACGGCACGACCAACTTCATCC
>JAQGMP010000072.1 GCA_028292285.1 Variovorax sp.
TGCGCGATGCCGCGCGGGTGAACAGCCGGTCGATTTCCGGGCAGGCGGAGCACTGGATACGGATCGGCCGCGCCATCGAACGCGATCCCGCGATCGGCTATTCGAAAGTGGAGATGGCGCTGCGCGGCCTCGAGCCGCTGGCGCTCGACAGCCTTGGCGAGGCCGATCAGGACGCCTTCATCGAACGCTTGGGGAACGTCCCGGCCACTGCGGCTGAACAGGACTTCTGGCGCAAGCGGCAACGCCAGGGCCTTGGCGTCGGGCTCGATGATCAGGACAAGCTCGTGTTCGGCGAAGCGGTGCGGCCTCCCGGCATCCGGTGAGTCGTCCCACGATGATCCTGCTGACCGGCCCGAACGGCGCCGGCAAGTCGACGCTGTACGAACTGGTGATCGCGCCCCGCATCCAGGCGCCCTTCATCAATGCCGACCTGATCCAGCGAGAAGAGCTCCGCGATGCCTCGATGGCCGCCGCCTACACCGCGGCCGGCATCGCGGAAAACCGGCGCCGGCTGGCCCTGAAGCAGGGACTCAGCTTCGTTTCCGAGTCGACCTTCTCGCACGAATCGAAGCTGGCATTGGTCGATGACGCCCTGCGCGCCGGGTTCCGGGTCGTGATCTACCACGTCAACGTGCGCCGGCCCGAGTTGTCTGTCAGCCGCGTGGCGCTGCGCGTCGGAGAAGGCGGTCATGACGTGCCCGAGGACAAGGTCCGCGAGCGCTATGAGCGCAACCAGCCGCTGATCCGCCAAGCCGTGTTGCGCGCCGACTTCGCTTTCGTGTTCGACAACTCGCGGCTCAACGTCTCGCCGCGCCTTCTCCTGAGTTTCAAAGCGGGCCGCGTGACGATGGCTGCGGCTGCCCTGCCGGATTGGGCGGCATCCCTCTATGCGCAAGAGCTGCGCGCGTTCGCCGCCGCAGCGGACGGCTCGTCAGCGGGGTGACTTGCAAGGTCGCGGGACTCAAGCCGGCGGGACGCCGAACCACACCGTTACCAGAAGGCCGTGCGGCTCGATCGGATGGGCCTGCAGCTGGACCGTGGCGTGAAACGCGCGCGCGATTTCCTGCACGATGGCAAGCCCCAGCCCCGTGCCGTCGGTGTTGTCGGAAGCGCGATAGAACCGCTCGAACACGCGCCCTATCGACTCGGCAGGAATCCCCGGCCCGTTGTCTTCCACCGACAGCTCGACGATGCCGTCCCTACGGCGCACGCCGACGGTGACCCGGCCGCCCTCCTGCGTGTAGCGCAAGGCGTTGTCGAGCAGGTTGGACACCAGTGCGTCGAGCAGCGCCGGCTGCGCCATCACCTCGAGACCGGCCGCCTCGGCCGGCGCTTCCATGCCGAGGTCTATGC
Organism: Variovorax sp.; assembly: GCA_028292285.1. Lineage (GTDB taxonomy): Bacteria > Pseudomonadota > Gammaproteobacteria > Burkholderiales > Burkholderiaceae_C > Variovorax. The sequence continues at coordinate 1,354 of JAQGMP010000072.1, forward strand.
GACGGCGGTCCGCGAGCGCCGCCAGTTGCTCGATGGCCCTCACCGCGGTCGAAACGAGGTCCACCGGCTCCAGCCGGGTGTGTGCATCGCCATGTTCGGCCTGCGCCAGCAAGAGCAGCTTGTTGGTCACGTCCACCAGCCGCCGGTTGCTGGTCTGCATGGCCAGCCAGAGGGCGTCCATGTCCTGCCGCCGCGTGGTCCAGTCGGGTCGGCTGCGCCGGGTGAAGCGGGCGTATTCGATCTGCGTGGCCTGCATCATGAGCGGCGTACGCAACTGGTGTGCCGCGTCCGCGATGAAGCGGCGTTGCGCTTGGGCGTGCAGCCGGAGCTGGTCCACGAATCGATTGATCGTGTCCGCGACCGGGCGAAGTTCGCTGTGCAGCTTGTCCGGATCCACCACCAGGTCGAGGTGCATCGGATTGCGCGCGGCGAGCTGTTTGCTGAGTCCGACGATCGGACGCAACTCCAGGGTGAGCGCGGCCGTGCTCAGGACCACCGCGAGCAGCAAGGCAATCAGCAGATAGCCCATCGACGGCCACCAAAGCGTGCGGATCATGTGATCGCGGCTGCGCGTGGTCTTGCCGACGGCGATGGTGATTCCCCGTGCACCGGTGACGTCGTACATCGAGCGCGTGGTCACCACGGCACGCAAGGCAAGCCCGTCGAACTGGGTGTCGTACCACTGTGCCTGGTCCACGCCCTCGGGCTTTCGAACCGGTGGCAGCGGAAAGGCCGGCGACCCTGCAAGGAGTTCGCCCTCTGCGCCCGATACGCTCAGAAACACACGATCGCGGTCGGGCGACACGAACAGGCTCAACGCGGACGGCGGCACGCTGGCCTGCACGTTGTCGCCTTCCCATATCAACCGGTCCGACAGCACCTTGGCCGACGAGAGCAAATCGTGGTCCTGCACATAGTCGGCCACCTGCGCCGCGTTGCGCCAATTGAGAAAGCCGCACACCGCGACGAACACGGACAAGGGCAGCAGCAACCAGACGGCCAGCCTGAGACGCAGGCTGGCGAACACCTTCAGGCCTCCTCGCGCTCACGCAGCAAATAACCGATGCCGCGCAGCGTGATGATGGTGGTCTGGCTTGCTTCGAGCTTCTTGCGCAGGCGGTGAATGTAGATGTCCACCGCATCGGCGCTGGGCTCTTCGTCGAGGCTGAAAATTCCGTCCATCAACGACTGCTTCGAGACCGTGCTTCCTGCCTGGAGGATGAGCGTCTCGAGCAGCGCGCGCTCGCGCGGCGGCAACGCGAGCTCGTGGCCGGCGAGCATGAAAAGGCGCGTACGCAAGTCGTACTTCAAGTCGCCGCAGGCGATGTCGTTGGCCTTGCCCGGCATCTGGCGCCGCACCAGCACCTTGATGCGCGCGACGAGTTCGCGGATCTCGAACGGCTTGACCAGATAGTCGTCGGCCCCGATCTCGAGACAGAGCACCTTCTGGTCGAGCGATGCGGTCGCGGTGAGCACGATCACCGGCACCGGGTCTCCGCGGTCGCGAAGGCGGCGCAGCACGCCTTTGCCGGACAGGAGCGGCACATTCAGGTCGAGCAGCACCACGTCGTACCGGGACTGCTGCAAAAGCCGGTCGGCGGCGTCGCCATCGTCGACGTGGTCGACCAGAAACTCCTGCTCGCGCAACAGACTGACGAGCCAGCGCGCAAGCTGGGAGTTGTCTTCGAGGAGGAGCAGTTTCATGGCGGGCGGGCAGGCGCGCCGATTCTAGGAAGAAGCGGCAGGCCCTAGGGATAACCATGACAAACCAGGCTTGCATTCGAAAGCTGGCCGAAGGATCGCGCTTTCTAGACTGGATCGCACATCCACAGGAGACACGACCCATGCTTCGCTCAAGTTCAACTCCCCGCCGCGCACTGCTGGCCGCCGCCACCTTCACCGCACTGGCGGCCATGGCCCCGTTGGCGCAGGCAGCCGAGGCGCCCATCACGATCATGGTGGGCGGCATCAACAAGATCATCTACCTGCCGGCCAAATTGACCGAAGCACTCGGCTACTTCAAGGACGAAGGACTGAACGTCGAGCTGCAGTCGCAGCCCGCCGGCGTGGACGCGGAAAACCAGCTGATCGCCGGCGCGGTGCAGGGCGTGGTCGGCTTCTACGACCACACCATCGACCTGCAGAGCAAGGGCAAGGAGATCCAGGCGATCGCCGTGTTCTGCAAGGTGCCGGGTGAAGTGGAGCTGGTGTCGACCAAGGCGGCAGCGGCCGGCTTCAAGAGCATGGCCAACGCCAAGGGCATGACGCTGGGCGTGACCGGGCTGGGCTCCTCCACCGACTTCCTGACACGCTATCTGGCGGACCGCCAGGGCATCGCGCAGAAGGACTACTCGCTGTTGCCCGTGGGCGCCGGCAACACCTTCGTTGCGGCCATGAAGCAGGACCGGATACAGGCCGGCATGACGACGGAGCCGACGATCTCGGAAATGCTCAAGAGCGGCGACGCCAAGGTGCTGGTCGACCTGCGCACGGAAAAAGACACCAGCGCGGCACTGGGCGGCCTCTACCCCGCAGCGAGCTTCTACGTGCAGAACACGTGGGCCGAATCGCACAAGGAGCAGGCTTCCAAGCTGGCCCACGCCTTTGCCCGGACCATGGAATACCTGCACACCCACAGCGCGGAAGAAATCGCGGAGAAGGTGCCGCGCGACTACTACGGCAGCGACAAGGCGCTCTACGTCCAGGCGCTCGGCTCGTCGCTCGCGATGTTCACGACCGACGGCAAGATGCCGGCCGGCGGACCGGAGACCGTGCTGAAGGTGCTCGCCACCTACAAGCCCTTGGTCAAGAGCAAGAACATCGACCTGTCCAAGACTTACAGCAACGCCTACGTGGCGGCTTCGGGCAAGTGAGCATGGCAGACAACGCCCCGGCCATCGTCTTCAAGGATGTCTCGCTGCGTTTCATTTCCAGCGACGGCAACGCGACGGTCGCGCTGCGCAACTTCAACATGTCCGTGGCGCGCGGCGAATTCGTCGCCATCGTCGGACCCACCGGTTGCGGCAAGTCGACGACGCTGAACATGATCACAGGGCTGCTGCGGCCCACCGTCGGCGACGTGACGGTGATGGGAAAGCCGGTCCAGGGAATCGATCCGCGCATCGGCTTCGTGTTTCAGGCCGATGCGGTGTTTCCCTGGCGCAGCGTGATCAACAACATTGCCGCTGGCCCGATGTTCCGGGGCATGGCGCACAAGGAAGCCATGGAGCTCGCCACGCAATGGCTGCATCGCGTGGGCCTGGGCAAGTTCGGCAACCACTATCCGCACCAGCTCTCAGGCGGCATGCGCAAGCGCGTCGCGCTCGCGCAGACCTTCATCAACAATCCCGAGATCCTGTTGATGGACGAGCCTTTCTCCGCCCTCGACATGCAGACGCGCACGTTGATGCAGGACGAGCTGCTCAAGCTCTGGTCGGGCACCGGCGGCTCGGTGGTGTTCGTCACGCACGATCTCGAAGAAGCCATTGCGCTGGCCGACCGGGTGTTCGTGCTGTCGGCTCGCCCGGGCACGCTCAAGCGCGTGTACGAGATCGATCTGCCGCGGCCGCGCGTGACGTCCGAAGTGCGGTACGACCCGCAGTTCATCGAGCTCTCCAAACACATCTGGGACGACCTGCGCCAGGAAGTGGTGCTGGCATGACCGCGTTCCGTTTCGATCCGATCCGCTTTTTCGGGCCTCTCGTCCAGTCTCTCCCCGGACTTCTCTCATGACCGAACTTGTTCTCCCCGCCACCCTTCCGGCCATGCTGAGCGACGAGGCGCTGGCGCGCGAATCAGAAGCCGCCCAGCGCAGGATCCGCCAGCGCCGGAGCATGATCATCGCGCTGCGTGTGCTGGTGCTGGTGATCGTGCTCGGTGGCTGGGAACTGTCGGCCCGCTACAAATGGATCGACCCGTTCTTCTACTCGATGCCCTCCATGATCTGGGCCCAGATCG
>JAQGMP010000087.1 GCA_028292285.1 Variovorax sp.
TGGTCGTGCCGCGGCCCGGCCGCAGCATCGACCTGCCGGGCATCGTGGCCTTCTTGAAGAGCCAGAAGGTGGCGGCGCAGTACATCCCCGAGCGGCTCGTCGTGCGCGATTCGATGCCCTCAACGCCTTCCGGAAAAATCCAGAAATTCAAGCTGCGCGAACTGTTGAAGAATGAAGCGGCCTGAGCTGCATGAGCCGCATGAGCCGCATGGTGGCTCACGCCTTCACTGGGAGAACAAGCAGCCCGCGCGCCCCGTACACCTTCGAAGGCGCCTGATCAGCGTCCCTGGCGCGCCCTGGCGGCGCCGAAGTCGACAAAAGCCGTCGGCGCAAAAGCCGGCCCGGGTTCGTTCGGCAGCATTTCATGGTCGGAAAAGTCCATGAAGTCGGTCGGCGCGAAGTTGGTGTCGCGCGTGCGTTCGCGCTCTGCCTGAAGCTCCCGCGAACGCTCGCGAAGGCGTGCCAGATCGGCACGAACTTCGACCAGCGTGCGCTGCGGCTTGCCGGCTTGCGCGGGTGATGCGGACGCAAACGCGAGCTCGGATGCTGGTGCGGTCGCAGCAGCAATGGCGGGCTTCGGCATCCTGGCGGACACCGGCACGGTCATGGTCACCACGGTCACGGGAGCGGGCGCTTTGTCGGAGACGCCGATCGCCGGCACTGGCGCGTCGGCATGGAGATCGACCATCGGGGATGGCTTTGCTGCCTTCGCACGCATCGGCTGCGCAGCCGAAGCAGTCGCTCTCGACTTCGCCGACACGGGTTTTCCACGTGTGGGCCCGAGGCCATCGAGGATGCGGCGGAGTCGGCCAAGCCAGCGGGGTGCGTTCATTGGAGAAGAAGCCAAAAGTTTGCACGATTGTTAAACGGCCCCGCCAAAAGTCGAACCCATTACAGGATGTTGACATTTGTGGACTGGGCACAACTCCACAGATTCGCCTGCCATGATGACGTCGTCAACGCTGAAATCCGTTGGAAATCAAAAAAGGAACCCGCCCATGAAATACGTTCGTCTCGGCCACACCGGCCTCCAGGTCTCCCGCCTTTGCCTCGGCTGCATGAGCTACGGCGAGCCCGAACGCGGCAATCACCCGTGGACCTTGCCCGAAGCGGCGAGCCGTCCGTTCCTGAAAAAGGCGCTCGATTCGGGCATCAATTTCTTCGACACCGCCAATGTCTATTCGGACGGCAGCAGCGAAGAGATCGTCGGCCGTGCGCTGGCCGACTACGCGCGGCGCGAAGACGTCGTCATCGCCACCAAGGTCAACAGCCGCATGCGCGCCGGGCCGAACGGCGCCGGCCTGTCGCGCAAGGCGATCATGGGCGAGATCGACGCCAGCCTGAAGCGGCTCGGCACCGACTACGACGACCTGTACCAGATCCATCGATGGGACTACGGCACGCCGATCGAGGAAACGATGGAAGCGCTGCACGACGTGGTCAAGGCCGGCAAGGCGCGCTACATCGGCGCATCGTCGATGTTCGCCTGGCAGTTCGCTCGCGCTTTGGCGGTGGCCGATGCGCATGGCTGGACGCGCTTCGTGTCGATGCAGAACTACGTGAACCTGCTCTACCGCGAAGAAGAGCGCGAGATGCTGCCGCTCTGCCGCGACCAGAACATCGCGGTGATTCCGTGGAGCCCGATGGCGCGCGGCCGCTTGACCCGCGACTGGGATACGACCAGCGCCCGCGTCGAGACGGATGAATTCGGCCGCACCCTGTATGCGAAGACGGCGGATGCCGATCGCGCCGTGGTCGAGGCGGTCGCCAAGGTTGCCGCCGCGCGCGACGTGCCGCGAGCGCAAGTCGCGCTGGCGTGGGTGCTGCAAACGGCGGGCATCACCGCGCCGATCATCGGTGCAACGAAGATAGAGCAGCTGGACGATGCCCTGGCGGCGTTGGAGCTCAAGCTGAGCGCCGAAGAAATCGCCGCGCTCGAGGCGCCTTACGTGCCGCACGCGGTGGTCGGATTCTCCTGAGCGCTGCAGCTTCGATCGTGTTCAAGCCGCGCTGGGCTCCCCTTCGCGCTCCCGCAGCCACCACGCGGCCAGTTCCTGCGCCGGCATCGGCTTCGCGATGTAGAAGCCCTGCAACTCATCGCACTTGGCGGCACGCAGCGTGGCGGCTTCCCGCTCCTGTTCGACGCCTTCTGCCACCACCCGCAAGCCCAGCGTGTGGCCGAGCGCGATGATGGCGCGCGCAATTGCGAGATCGGCCGGTTCGTCGAGCATCCGGTGCACGAAAGAGCGGTCGATCTTGAGCTTGTCGATCGGGAATCGGTTGAGGTAGTTGAGGCTCGAATAGCCGGTGCCGAAGTCGTCGATCGACAGCAGCACACCGAGCGACTTGAGCGCGTGCAGCTGCGTCAGCGTTTGCTCGGCCGAGTCCATCAGCGTCGACTCGGTCAGCTCGATTTCGATGTCGGCCGGCGTCACGCCGTTGACCTCGATGGCATCGCGCAGCACGCCGATCAGTTCGCCGTCGCGCAGCTGCAGCGCCGACATGTTGATCGACACCGGCACCGCGCCGAGCCCTTCGTTGCGCCACGCGGCGTACTGCTCGCAAGCCCGCGCGATCACCCAGGCGCCGATGCGCACGATCTGCCCCGACTCTTCTGCGATCGGGATGAAGTCGGCGGGCGAGACCTGGCCCAGCTCTTCGTTGCGCCAGCGCAGCAGCGCCTCGACGCCGATGGGTTCGCCGGTGCGCGCGTCGATGCGCGGCTGGTAGTTCAGGCTTAGCTCGCCGCGCTCGATGGCGTGGCGCAGATTCGACTCGACATGCAGGCGCTTTTGCGCGCGCTCGTTCATCTCCGCGGTAAAAAAGCGCGCCATGTCGCGGCCGCTGGCCTTGCTCTGGTACATCGCGACGTCGGCGTGCCGCATGAGCTCGTCGATGTCGGTGGCGTCGTCGGGGTACACGGCCATGCCGACGCTGCACGAGACGTTGAGCTCGGTGCCGTCGACCTCGTGCGTGCGGCGGATCAGCGGCATCAGGCGGCGTTCGACCATCGACAGGATCTCGTCGCTGTCGGCCACGCCGTTGAGCACGACCACGAACTCGTCGCCGCCCAGCCGGCTGACGGTGTCGCCCACGCGCACCGCTTCGAGCAGGCGCCGCGCCACCGAGCGCAGCAGCGCGTCGCCGACGTGGTGGCCGAGCGAATCGTTGATGTTCTTGAAGCGGTCCAGGTCGATGAAGAGCACGCCGACACGCTGGCCCGTGCGCTGCGCCTGTTCCATCGCCAACCGCACGCGCTCAAGGCACAGAGAACGGTTGGGCAGCTCGGTCAGCACGTCGTGCAGCGCGAGAAAACGGATGCGCTCTTCGCTGCGCTTGCGGTCGGTGATGTCGATCGAGGTGAAGATGTAGTGCGAGATCTTGTCGGGGCCGTCGCGCACCACGCTGGCCATGAGCCAAGCCGGATAGGTGCTGCCGTTGCGCCGCCTGACGCTGGCTTCGCCCTGCCAGGTGCCGCGCTGGTTCAGCACCGGCCAGAGGTCGCCCAGGTTGACCGTGACGTCGGCCAGCAGTTGTTCGGGCTTGGCGCCGATCAATTCGCGCAGCTCGTGACCGGTGTGGCGGCACAGGGCCCGATTGACCGTCAGGATGGCGTGCTCCGCATCGATGATCATGATGCTTTCGGACGACGCTTCGAACACCTTGGCCCAGAGTTCCAGCCGTTGCTCCATCAGCTTTAGATGGTTGATGGGCGTGAAGGCGGTGAGCACCGCGTCCTGGCCCTGGTAGCTGAGCCGGCGCGCCGAGAGAACCGCCCACGATGGCTCGCCGCCGCCTTTCCACTTCACTTCGAATTCGTCCACGGCGTCGCGGTCCGACAGCTGCTGGAAGAAGCGTGCGCGCACGGCGGGCTCCAGGCCCAATGCCCACGGGTCGAGCGTGCGGCCGCCGAGCCAGGCCTGCGCCGGGTCGTTGGCGTTGAGCACTTCATGGCCCGGAATGGCGGTGACCATCAACGGAATCGGAATGGCGGCGACCAGATCGCGCTGTGCCTCGGCTGCGCGCGCGGTGGCGGCCAGTTCCTGCTGGATGCGCCGCTCGCGATCGAGCTGCGCCAGCATGTCGTTGAAGCCGAGCACGAGCCGGCCGATTTCGTCGCCGCTGTCCCATTGCGCGCGCAGGCTGTGGTCGCCCGTGCGGCGCACCGTGTCGACCACGCCGGAGAGGCGGCGCAGCGGCAGCGAAATTTGCCGGGCGACGTAGAACACCGCCGTCAGGATCATCATGAGCAGGAACAGGGCCGTGCCCAGATGCAGCCACATGCGCATGAAAAAGCCGTGCTCGCGCACGTTGAGCATCGCGTCGAGCTCGCTGCTTGCGAGCGACCAGGCGTTGTCGAGGTCTGAAAAAAGCGCCTGCTGATCGGTTTCGAACGCGGTGAGGTCGCTCGCGCTGCCCGATTCCAGCGCGCTGCGGGCCGAGCGCCGGAAGCGCTCGATGCCGGCGAGCAAGCGCACGCGCGATGCGTCGAGCCTGGCCTTCAGCGGGCCGGTCGCGGCCGCGAACGCTTCGCCGTAGTCGCTGTCGATGCCGGTCGCGATGGCGTCGATCCGCCCTTCGAGGATGAAGTACTGCGTGCGCGATTCGGTCAGGGCGAGACCGCGCTCGCCGGTCTTGCGCAGCTGCGAATCCATGCTGGCGCCGAGGTCCATCAGCTCCGGAAAGCGCAACAGCACCAGCGACATCGTGTAGTAGCTGTCGAGGTCGGGATCGAGAATCAGGTTGGACTGGTTGCCGATGCGCGTGACCAGGGCGCGGCCGCTTTGCAGCACCGTGCGCGCCGCCATCGCCTTGTCGGCGGCGGATGTCTGTCGCAACTGCTCGACGCCGTCGACGAATTCATCGCTGGCTTCGCTGCTGCGCATGCCGTCGCCATGCGTGCGCTCCGACCGGCGCAGCGCCGACGCGGGCGCCACGGTGGCGCTGCGCCAGCCGGCCAGTGCGAGCAACGAAGGCCGCAGCTCGGCGATGTAGGCGGTGCCCGCCATCTCCTTGCGGCCGAAGTCGATGGCGATGAATTTTTCGTTGATCAGGATGCCGCTGATGAAAATCACCGCGGTCAGATCCAGCAGGTAGATGACCAGCAGCTTGCGGCCGACGCTGAGCCGGCCCAGACGGCGAGAAAGAAATTGCAGCATAGGACTCCGAAGTACGGCGGACCGATGCAAGGCGCATGCCCTCTATGCCGTTTGGCCGGTATTCAAGCGTGCGCCTTGTCACGAAAACCGGTGTTCGTCTGGGTGCGCCGCAGCGCAGGGGCCGAAATCGGCCTGAGTCAGCCGGCAATGAGCCGCGCGCCGAGTGCGAGAACCAGCGCCGGCGGCATCACGATCGCGCCCAGTTTCAAAAAACGCCAGAAACCGACGTTCTCGCCTTCGCGCCGGATCGCGGTGAGCCACAAAATGGTCGCCAGCGAACCGGTCACTGACAAATTTGGGCCCAGGTCGACGCCGATCAGCAGTGCATCGACGACATGCTGCGGCGGGTGCGCCAGCGCCACGGTCGAGCTCGCGACCAGCCCGGCCGGCAGGTTGTTGACCAGGTTCGACACGACCGCGATGAGGCCACCGGAAATCCAGGCGGTTGCACCCGGCGATCGCTCGACGCCCGCGACCAGCATCCGCGCCAGCTCGGCGATGAGCCCGGTCGCGGCCAGCGCCTCGACCAGCACGAAGAGGCCCGCCACCAGCGGCAGCACCGACCACGAAACGCCCTTGACGATTTTCAGCGGCGATTCGCGCGCCATGGCGAGCACGATCGCCGTTGTCAGCACGCCCATGACCGCGGTCGGCATGCCGAGCTGCAGATCGAGTGCCGACACCACGAGCAGTACGACGGCGGTCAGGCCGAGCCCGGCCAGCGCGGTGCGTGCGCCGGTCGACAGCGGTGCCACGTCGACATTGCTCTCGCAGTTGGCCGGCAGCCGGCGGCCTTCGGTATAACGCAGCGCGACGTACGTCGCCATGATCGACAACAGCGAAGGCAGCGCAAAGCGCGCCAGCCAGGGGCCGAGCGCCGGCGTGTGGTCGCCGTACAGCACGATGTTGGCCGGGTTGGAGATCGGCAGCACGAAGCTGGCCGCGTTGGCGATGAACGCGCAGATGAAAAGATAAGGCAGCGGCTCGACCTTGGCCTTGCGCGCCGCGGCATAGACCGCCGGCGTCAGCACCACCGCCGTGGCGTCGTTCGACATGAAGGTCGTCACTACCACGCCGACGCCGTAGATCAGCAAGAAGAGCCGCTGCGGCGAGCGGCGCGAGTGATTGAC
>JAQGMP010000094.1 GCA_028292285.1 Variovorax sp.
CGTGCGCGCCGCCTTGCCGGGATGGCGCTCCATGTCGACGATGGCCATCCGGAGCCGGTTGCGCGGGTCGCGGCCGATCGGCGCATCGACCTGCCGTGCCGCACCGCCCTCCCACGGCCTGTGGCCCATCGCGAGGTATTGGCGCTTGACCTCGCGTGCCGCGATCAGCTCGACCAGCGCGTCCATGGTGGCACGCGTGCGGGCGACCATCATCAGGCCGCTCGTGTCCTTGTCGAGCCGATGCACGATGCCGGCGCGCGGCAGCAAGACCGCCTTGGGATCGAGCGCCAGCAAGCCGTTCAACAGGGTGCCGCTCCAGTTGCCCGGGGCGGGATGCACCACCAGGCCGGCCGGCTTGTTGACGACGCGCAGGTGCTCGTCTTCGAACACCACGTCGATCGCCATGGCTTCGGGGCGGAAGGCCTGGCTCTGCGGCGTCGGCCGCAATTCGATCTGCCCGGCCTGGCCCGCGCGCACCGTCGTCGAGGTCTTGGTGACGGTGCGCCCTTGCAGGGTCACCAGGCCGCCATCGATCATCTGCTGCAGGTAGCTGCGCGAAAACTCCGGCACCAGAACTGCGAGCGCGCGGTCGAGTCGCTGGCCGTGCCCGTCGACGCCGATCGTGAAGGCGCGCAGTTCGCTTGCCTCGGAGATGTCGGCTACGTCGGCTACGTCACCCGCTTCGCCCGCGTCGGCGCCCTTCTCCGGCCTCGGTGCAGCGAGGAGATTGGCGGAAGGGTCGGTCGATATAATTGAGGGCAACTGTTTCACGAAAGCCGTATGTGATGTTTCGCGCCAAATTATCGATGGTCCCTGCCTGGCTCGCCCTTTGCGCCGCAGCGTGGCTTGTCGCCGGCTGCTCGTCGACCAAAGACGACAAGACCGCGAACTGGAGCCCGAACAAGATCTACTCCGAGGCCAAGGACGAGGCCGATAGCGGCGCCTACGACAAGGCGATTCCGTTGTACGAAAAGCTGGAAGGCCGCGCCGCCGGCACGCCCTTGGCGCAGCAGGCAGAGCTGGACAAGGCCTACGCACAATACAAAGCGGGCGAAAAGCCCGCCGCCATCACCACCATCGATCGCTTCTTGAAGCTGCATCCCGCCAGCCCGGCAGTCGACTACGCGCTGTACCTGAAGGGCGTAGTCAACTTCAACGACGACCTCGGGCTGTTCTCTTTTGCGACCCGGCAGGATTTGTCCGAACGCGACCAGAAGGCTGCCAAGGAATCGTTCCAGGCCTTCAAGGAGCTGGTCACACGCTTTCCCGCTTCACGCTATACGCCCGACGGACGCCAGCGCATGAACTACATCGTGAACTCGCTCGCGCAGTACGAAGTTCATGTCGCCCGCTACTACTACCAGCGCGGCGCCTACCTGGCCGCCATCAACCGCGCGCAACTGGCACTGGCCGACTATCGCGAAGTTCCAGCGCTCGAAGAGGCGCTGTACATCATGGTCAAGTCGTACGAGGCACTCGGCATGACGCAATTGCGCGACGATGCACAACGCGTACTCGCCACCAACTACCCGAAGAGCGAGTTCATGGCCAACGGCTTCCGGAAGAGCGACGACCCCTGGTGGAAAGTCTGGTAATCCCGACCTCCGGCCCGATAGAAGTCAGGCTCTGAGTTCGGTCAACGCCGCATCGAATTCGTCGGCGCTTTCGATGCGGCGCATCGGCGGCAGCGCGGCGACAAGACGACGCCCGTAGCCCATCGTCGCCAGGCGGGCATCGCAAATCACCAGCACGCCGCGATCGGTTTCGCGCCGGATCAACCGGCCGGCACCTTGCTTGAGCGCCACTGCCGCCTCGGGCAGTGAATAGTCGCCAAAGGCGCTGCGCCCCTGGGCTTCGAGCCGTTGCGAACGGGCTTCGACCAGCGGATCGTTCGGCGGCGGAAACGGCAGTTTGTCGATCACCACCAGCTGAAGCACATCGCCCGGCGCGTCGAAACCTTCCCAGAACGAGGCCGACGCGACCAGCACGCAGCCTGCGCGACCGGCACTCGCGCCCTCCCTGAAACGCTCCATCAGCACGCGTTTGGGCAACTCGCCTTGCGCCAGCACCTCGGGTCGAATCGCCGGATCGATCGGTTCGAGTGCGAGCCGCATGGTGTCTGCGATGGTCCGCAGGGCGCGCAGGGTCGTCGTCAGCACCAGCGTGCGTCCACCCAGCGCGGCCGCACCGCGCGCTGCCAGACGGGCCACTTCGGCGCCATGCGCAGGATCGGCAGGCTTCGGAAAGGTGCGCGGCACGTAGAGCACCGCCTGGCTTGCATAGTCGAACGGGCTTTGCACGCGCAACACTTCGGCCGACTCCAGTCCGCACGGCTCGGTGAACCAGCGCAGCTTGGGGTCGTCGCCCAGCGTGGCGGAGGTAAAGACCCAGGCACGGCCTCTTTCGCCGGTGTTGGCTGCGTCGGTCGCTTTGTCGGCACCTCCGGCGCCGGCCTGTTCGATCTTCAACAACCGGCCACGCATCGCGTCGGCGATGTCGAGCGGCGATTCGACCAGCCGCAGCTGTGTGCCGACGTCCAGCCAGCGCACTGAGTCGGTCGCGCACGGCGTCGCAAAGCGCGCCGCCCGCTCGGCGAGCTGCGCGGCACGGTCATGCAAACGGACGAAATCGGGCGCGATTTCGCTGACGGTGGCAAGCCCTTCGGCCGCTGCTTCGAACGCGTGCTGCAGCATGTCGAGCGCCGCCTGCCATCCCTCGGCCGGCACGGTGTCGGGCGACGGCCCGGCCCAGCGCAGCTTGGTCCCCGGCCATTGCTTGCCGACCACCAGCCGCAATTCACGCGCAGCGCGCTCCAGTGCCGCGGCGAGCTGCTGCCAGTCGACCAGGCCCCGTGCGTGCTGCAAGCCGGCCGCCAGCAGATCGCGCGAAAAGTCGAGCGCCTGTCCGCTGCCCAATTGCGCGCCCAGAAACTGCACTCCGGTTTCGTTGAGCTGGTGCGCCTCGTCGAACACCACCACCCGCACGCTCGGCAGCAGTTCGGCCATGCCGGATTCGCGCACCGCGAGGTCGGCAAAAAAGAGATGGTGGTTGATGACGACCACGTCGGCGGCCAACGCCTCGCGGCGCGCCAGATTCACATGGCAGGGCTTGAACTGCGGGCACTGCGCGCCGAGGCAGTTCTCGCGCGTGGAAGTCACCAGCGGGATCAGCGGCGAGCGCTCGTCGAGCCCCGGCAGTTCCGCAAGGTCACCGGTGCGCGTCGACTTCGACCACTGCTCGATCTTTGCCAGCGTGCGCACCGTGCCGCGCTCGGGCAGCGACGCGTCGTGCCGCGCCAGATCGAGCCGATGCAGGCACACGTAGCTCGCGCGGCCCTTGAGCAAGGCCGTGCGAACCGGCAGACCGAGCGCCTCGACCAGGCGCGGCAGATCGCGGCCGAACAACTGGTCTTGCAGCGTCTTGGTGGCGGTCGACAGCAGTACGCGCTCGCCGCTCAGCAGCGCCGGCACGAGGTAGGAAAAGGTCTTGCCGACACCGGTGCCCGCCTCGACGACCAGCACACCGCCGTGCTCGATGGTGCGGGCGACGGCGAGCGCCATCTGGGTCTGCCCTTCGCGCTCGCGAAACTGTTCGGCAGCACGCGACAGCACGCCGTCATGCGCGAACGCGTCGCGCACATTCGATTCGAGTTCTCCCATCAGGCGGGCTCTTGCGGGGCGATGTCGCGTGCGACGCGGTCGATTCTGTCGCGCAACGCCAGGCGGCGCTTTTTCAGCCGGCGCAGCAGGAGGTCGTCCTGCGGCGGCGCCAGTTCGACCAGGCGATCGATGGTGGCGTCAAGATCGGCATGCTCGATGCGCAGGTCGATCAACTGGCGGGAAAGGGAGTGAAGATTGGTATCCAACGGAGGGAATGCGGACCGGGTCAGGCAAGCTCTGGCAGCCGCGGTGCATGATGACTCGATAATACGTCCACACATCTCCTCCGCATCCATGATTCGAGGTTTCCGACTCGCTGCCGCCACCGGTCTCCACAAGGGGGACCGGCCCTACCAACAAGACCAGGTTTTGATGCTGACGCACGCCCGTACACCGGGTTGCGTGCTGGGGGTGGTGGCCGATGGCATGGGCGGCCGCAGCGGCGGCCGCAAGGCGTCGGACCAGGTGATGATGACGGCGCGCCAGCTCTTCGCGCGCTACCGCCCCGAGCATGACGAGCCGGGCAGCATCCTGCGGCGCCTGCTCGACGACGCCCATACCGTCATCAAGCTGACGGCGCTGTCGAGCGAGCAGGAGCCGCACAGCACGGTGGCGGCTTTTTTGATGAACCCGCACGGCGATTGCGCCTGGATCCACGCGGGCGATTCGCGCATCTATCACTTCCAGCGTGGGCGGCTCATCAAGCGCACGCGCGACCATTCGTATGTGCAGGTGCTGATCGACCGCGGAGAGATCACCGAGCAAGAGGCCAACATCCACCCGCAGGGCAACATCCTGCTCGGTTGCCTCGGCATGACGGCCACGCCGCCGCCGATCGAAACCCACTTCATTCCACAGCTGCAACCCGGCGACGTGCTGATGGCTTGCAGCGACGGCCTGTGGCACTACTTCACCCCGGAAGAAATGGGCGCGGTACTGTCGGAGCAGTCGCCGCGCGAAGCCGTCGAAATGCTGGTGAACGAAGCCCGCAAGCGGGCGAGAGGCACGGGCGACAACCTGTCGCTCGCCGTGCTCAAGCTGGAACCACTGCCGAAGTAGCGCCAGACAGCGCGATGCAGCCGAACGCCCGCTCGACGCCCGAGGCGCCCAGAACGATCAGGGCGGCGGTGGCAGCGATGCCGAGCGCGGCTTGGTGCGTTCGGCGTTGCGCTTCTGGATGTCGGCGCGATGCGCCTCGGCCTTTTGCACCTTGTCATCGAACTGCTTTTGTTCCACCGGGGCCTGCGCGCTCGACTTGGCGTTTTTCGCCAGATGTTCGGCGTGCTCCTTTTGCTTGTTCTCGAACTGCTCGCGCTTGGCTGCTTCTCCCGCCGCAGTGGCCTCGCGGCCCGTCGTGTGATCGGCAGCGCGCTGCTCCCGGGTAGCTTGCGACTTGAGCGCCTGGTCGCGTTGCTTCGCCGCGTCTTCCGCGCGTTGCGGCGCGGACTTCTCATCGAGTCGGTCGAGGGCTGCTGCGCCGCGGCGTTTGCGCTCGGCGTCGTTGATGATGGCTTCCTGCCGCTTGATGTTGTCCAGCGCGTCGCGCTTGCTGCGACGGCTGTCTTCCAGACAGCTCTCTACCGCGAATTTCTTGAAGCACGCGGCCCGCTCGTTGTCGAAGTTCTTGTCGACCGTGGCGCGCTCGGCGGTGAGCCGCGAGCGCTCTGCCGCGAAGTCGGTATTGCCGGCCGTGGCGACCGATTGCGCCGAAAGCGGCAAAGACACGAGCGCGGTCGCCGCCAGCAAGAAAGAGATGAAGATTTTCTTCATGTGAGTCCGGTATCGACAGTGCGCCGCTCGAGCGCCAGGAATTCGGCCGACTGCATCTCGTTGAGCCGCGAGACCGTGCGCGGAA
>JAQGMP010000106.1 GCA_028292285.1 Variovorax sp.
TCGATGGGCAACAAACTGTACGTCGGCAACCTGCCGTATTCGGTGCGTGACGGTGATCTCGAACAGGCCTTCGGTCAGTTCGGCGCAGTGACCAGCGCCAAGGTGATGATGGAACGCGATACCGGCCGATCCAAGGGCTTCGGTTTCGTCGAAATGGGCAGCGATGCAGAAGCGCAAGCCGCCATCAACGGCATGAACGGCCAACCACTCGGCGGCCGCAGTGTCGTCGTCAATGAAGCCCGGCCGATGGAAGCCCGGCCCCCGCGCAGCGGTGGCGGCGGCTACGGCGGTGGTGGCGGTTATGGCGGCGGCGGTGGTGGAGGCTATGGCGGAGGCGGCGGTGGTGGCCGCAGCGGTGGTGGCGGAGGCTACGGCGGCGGTGGAAGCAGCGGCGGAGGCTATGGTGGTGGCGGCGGCGGTCGCAGCGGCGGCGGGGGTGGCGACGGCGGTTTCCGCAGTCCCTATGGCGCCGGCCCACGTGGCGGCGGCGGTGGCCGCAGCGGCGGTGGTGGAGGGGGCGGTTACGGCGGCGGTGGCAACAGCGGCTACTAAGCAGTTGCCCAAACAAAAAAGGCTCCTCGGGAGCCTTTTTTAATGGTCGCCAGAAAGACTCCGGTTACTGCTCTGTCTGCCGCTTCTTTCGCCCGCGGCCCTGGGCCAGGCGGTCGTACAACGCGTTGGGCACCAGGCGCATCAGCTTCGCGATCACGCCCATCTGCCAGGGGATGACGCGATAGCTCGTGCCCGCCACGATGGTCTTGAAAGCTTCGTCCGCGAACTCGTTCGCCGGCATCAAGAAAGGCATTCCGTAGCGGTTGCCTTGTGTCAGCGGCGTGTCGATGTAGCCGGGGCACACCGTGACCACCTTGACGCCGCTCGGCCGCAGTTCGCCCCGCAGGCTTTCGCAGTACGCCACGACGCCGGACTTGCTGGCGCAGTACGCGCCATGGCCGGGCAAGCCGCGGATCGACGCGACGCTGCCGATGCCGACCAGGCGCCCGCTCCCACGCTTGACCATGGCGGCGACGAATGGATGAAAGGTCGCGGCCAGGCCGACGTTGTTGACGGCGAACGTCCGCGCCAGCACATCGATGTCGGCGCGCTCCGCGGTGTCGATGCCGATGCTGATCCCGGCATTGGCAATCACCACATCGGGCAGCCCTTGCTGTTCGAGGCAGACTTTGCCGGCTCCCACGATGCTGTCGATTTGCGCGACATCCGCACCATAGATCCGGAAGCGCTCAGCGGCCAATTGCCGGGTCTGCGCCCAGGATTCGATTTCCGACGTGCGGCGCGCCACCAGGGCAAGGCGGTAGCCGGCGTCGTAGAAACGCGCCGCCAGTGCCTGGCCGATACCGCTCGATGCACCGGTGATGAAAACGAGGGGTGCCATGGCGGTTCCGGTGGTGGTCAATGTTTTTTGGCGCCAGCCGGCGCGGGGTTCGCACCCGGCATCAGCAAGCCATGCACACGACCGCGCAGCACGGCGACGCCGGTCATGTTGTCGTAGTCGAGGTTGTCGGCGGTGAATTTGTCGGCACCGCGCGTGAGGGTCACGGGCTGGTTGGACGTCACGCGCTCGGTATCGAGAAACGCGTACAGGAACTCGCCGCGAAACTGCATTTCGGGCACCGACTGGCCACCGGCCGCGGTGCCCGCCTCGCGGGTGACGATCGCGTCACCGAAGAGCTGCACTTCGCTGCCATCGGCATTCGACAGGCCGCGGTTGGCGGTGGCGCGCGTGGTGAAGCCCGTGGGGGAAATCGAACGCAACCGGACCTTGTCGACTTCGAGCGTGTCGGTGTCCGGATAGTGCCGGCCTTCGGTGCCGAACAGCTCGCTGCGCAAAGCGCCGTTGGCCAAGTAGTTCTTGATGACGAAACCGCGCATGAAGTAGTCGGGCTCATGCACTGCCGCCACCTTGGGCGGCGGAGCGATCAGCCGCGGCGCGTTGCGTACCAGCCAGTAGGTGCCGAGCGCCAGAAGCGCCGTCAGGATGATCGGCAGGTAGATCGTGACGCGATCGAAACCATTGCGCAGCAGCGCCCAGGTCGACTTCATGCGGCAGTTTCGGGTGCAGCGCGCGCGGCGTCCAGCAAGCGGCGGTAATGGCCCCCGGCGGTCAGCAGCAAGTCGCAGAATTCGCGCGCCGCACCTTCGCCACCGCGCGCCTGCGTGACGTAGCGCGCCATTTCCCGAACTTCGATGTGCGCATTGGCCGGCGCGACGGGGAGGGCCACCCGGCCCAGCACCGGCAGGTCGGGCCAGTCGTCGCCGATGGCCGCAGCCTGCGACCAGCCGAAGCCGAGCGCAGCCAACATGGCCTCGGCCGCCGGCAGCTTGTCTTCGGTGCCGAAGCGCACGTGCTCGATGCCGAGGGCGGCGAGCCGCACGCGCAGCGGCTTGGAATCGCGGCCGGTGATCACCGCCGGCGTGATGCCCGCCATGCGCAGCAGCTTGAGGCCGTAACCGTCGAGGATGTTGAAGCGCTTGAGCGTTTCGCCTTCTTCGGTGAAATAAACGCCGCCATCGGTGAGCACGCCATCGACATCGAAAAATGCAACACGGATGTCCTGCGCAGCCAGCAGGGTTTCGGCCTGGAACGGCAACGGCATCAAATGACTTTCGCCCGCATCAGGTCGTTGATGCTGAGCGCGCCGGTCAGCAAACCATCGGCGTCCACGACCAGCACGCTGGTGATGCGGTGCTGCTCCATCAGCTCGGCCGCTTCGACGCCGAGCGCGTCGGCGCGGATGGTGCGCGGCGCGTGGTGCATGACTTCCGCCGCTGTGAGCGCACGCAGATCGGCGCCAGTCTCGATCAGGCGGCGCAGGTCGCCGTCGGTAAAGACGCCGATGGCGTGGCCCTGCGCATCCACCACGGCGGCGGCACCGAGACCCTTGGAACTCATCTCGCGCATCAGCACGCTCATGCTGGCGTCGCGTGCGACGCGCGGCACGTTGTCGCCGGTCCGCATCAGGTCGGTCACGTGCGTGAGCAGCTTGCGGCCGAGCGCGCCGCCGGGATGCGATCGCGCGAAGTCTTCGGTGCCGAAGCCGCGGGCGTCGAGCAGGGCGACGGCCAGTGCGTCACCCAGCGCCATCTGGGCGGTGGTACTTGCGGTCGGTGCCAGGTTGAGCGGGCAGGCCTCTTTTTCGACACCGCTGTCGAGCAGGATGTCGGCGTGGCGCCCCAGCATGGAGTCGGCCCGGCCCGTCATCGCGATCAGCGGCACGCCCTGGCGTTTGACGACGGGCAAGATGGCGGCGAGCTCGTCGCTTTCTCCGCTGTTCGAAATGGCGAGCACCAGATCGACCGACTTGATCATGCCGAGGTCGCCATGGCTCGCTTCGGCCGGGTGCACGAACATGGCCGGCGTGCCGGTCGATGCCAGCGTGGCGGCGATCTTGCGGCCGACGTGGCCGCTCTTGCCCATGCCCATGACGACCACGCGGCCGCGCACGTTGAGGATCAGGTCGATCGCCTCGACGAAGCTGGGGCCGATGCGGCTCTTCAGGCCGAGCACGGCGGCCGCTTCGATGTCGAACGTGGTCCGGGCGCGTGCGAGCATCTTGTCGGGATCGGTCGGGGCGACCAGGGGAGGGCGGGAGCTCATCGACGGGATTTTATCGGCCGGGGCGATGGGCCCGTTTAAACACGGGCAGGCGCCGCGCATGGCGCTTGCTAGCATCCGCCCATGTCATCGTTCGAGCTTGCCCTGTTGTACCTGCTGGCCGCAGTGATCGGCGTGGTGGGTTGCCGCATGCTCAAGCTGCCGCCGATGCTCGGCTACTTGAGCGCCGGCGTCCTGATCGGGCCGCATGCGTTCGCGCTGGCGCAAAACACCGAGGGCATCCAGCATCTCGGCGAGTTCGGCGTCGTCTTCCTGATGTTCGTCATCGGCCTCGAGTTCAACCTGCCCAAGTTGCGCGCGATGCGGCAACACGTCTTCGGGCTCGGGCTGCTGCAGGTTCTGCTGACGATGACGATCGCGACCGCCGGCGCGCTGGCACTCAGCATCGTGTTGCCCGCCGGCTGGCGACTGGGCTGGCAAACGGCGCTGGCGCTGTCGGGCGCCCTCACGATGAGCAGCACGGCCATCGTGGTCAAGCTCATGGCCGAGCGCCTCGAACTCGAAAGCGAACATGGCAAGCGCGTGATGGGCGTCCTGCTGTTCCAGGATCTGGCCGTGGTGCCCTTGCTGGTGTTGATTCCTGCGTTGGGCGCGCCACCCGAAGCACTGGCCGCGGCGCTCGGCATCGCGCTGGCGAAAGCGACCTTCTTGATCGGCGTGCTGCTCTACGGCGGGCCGCGCGTGATGCGCTGGTGGCTGACGATCGTGGCGCGCCGCCGCAGCGAAGAGCTCTTCATCCTCAACGTGCTGTTGGTCACGCTCGGCCTGGCGTGGATCACCGAATTTGCCGGGCTGTCGCTGGCGCTGGGCGCCTTCATCGCGGGCATGCTGATCTCGGAAACCGAATACAAGCACCAGGTCGAAACCGACATTCGGCCGTTTCATGACGTGCTGCTCGGGCTCTTCTTCATCACGATCGGCATGTCGCTCGACTGGCACATCGTGCTGGACCAGTGGGCGCTCGTCGCGGTGCTGCTCGTGCTTCCGCTGCTGTTCAAGCTCGGCTTGGTGATGGCGTTGTCTCGCTTGCTCGGCGCGACGGCCGGCGTGTCGCTGCGCACCGGCCTTTACCTCGCGCAAGCCGGTGAGTTCGGCTTCGTCCTGCTGACGCTGGCGCAGGGTCGCGACCTGTTGCCGCCGCGGCTTGCCAGCCCGGTGCTGGCGTCGATGGTGCTGTCGATGCTGGCCACGCCCTTCATCATCATGTACAGCAACGCGATCGTGCGAAAACTGGTGGCGAGCGATTGGCTGCAGCAGTCGCTGCAGATGACGTCGATCGCGCGCAAGACCATCAACACCGCGAAGCATGTGATCATCTGCGGCTACGGCCGCTGCGGGCAAAACCTGGCGCGCATCCTGGAGCGCGAAGGCATCCCCTACATGGCGCTCGACCTCGATCCCGACCGCGTTCGGCAAGCCGCCGCGGCCGGCGATTCGGTGGTGTTCGGCGACGCCGCGCGGCTGCAGGCGTTGATGGCCGCAGGACTGGCGCGTGCCAGCGCGGTGGTGGTGACATACCTCGACGTGCCGGGTGCGCTCAAAGTGCTGGCCAACACGCGCGCGCATGCGCCGCAGGTGCCGGTGATCGTCCGCACGCAAGACGACCACGACCTCGAAAAACTGCAGGCCGCCGGTGCGACCGAAGTCGTGCCGGAAGCGATCGAAGGATCGTTGATGCTCGCCAGCCATGCGCTGGCGCTGGTAGGCGTGCCGATGCGGCGCGTGATCCGCGTGGTGCAGGACCTGCGCGACGCACGCTACAACCTGCTGCGCGGCTACTTCCATGGCGCCGACGACGACAACGCCGACGAGCTCGATCACGAG
This sequence comes from Variovorax sp., assembly GCA_028292285.1. Taxonomy (GTDB): domain Bacteria; phylum Pseudomonadota; class Gammaproteobacteria; order Burkholderiales; family Burkholderiaceae_C; genus Variovorax. Next base: position 5,459 of record JAQGMP010000106.1, read on the forward strand.
CGGCTCAACAGCTTCACACTCAACGCGGGCGCCCGTGCCATCGGCCAGCCATTGGCACGGCTTGCGCTGCATGCACTCGGCGTGCGTGTGGCGAGCATCCGCCGCCATGACGGCCAGGCGAGCGAGCCGGGCGAAGACACCGTTTTGCTCGACGGCGATACCCTGGTGCTTTCCGGCAAACCCGGCAATCTGGCGATGGCCGTCGAGCGGCTGCAAAAGGGTTGAACGGCGGCCGCTCAGAGCGTGGCGTCGGTGCCGGCGCGCTGCGGCGGCCGATCTGCCAGGTCACCGGGCACCCAGTGCTTGTCGATGCGCACGAAGTTCTTGCGCTGCGTCAGGCGCCAACTTTTCGCCGCCAGCTCCCAGCGTGCGCTGCGCCAGGTCGGAAGTTCGCGCGCCAGCGCCTCGGCAACGCCGGGGTTGTCGAGCCACGGTGCAGGCTGATCGAGCACCCACCGGACGTCGGCCGGCACGCCGGTGTAAGGCTTGCCGCGCAGCCGCATGTCGTCGACGCGCCCGAGGTTGGCTACGCTCTCCAGCTTGACCGCTCTGGCGATGCACAAGCGCCTCGCGCCCGCCCATTCGGCCAATACCGGCAGCGGCTTGTAGACAAAGATCGCCTGCGAAACAGCGCCCCCGGAAAGGCCGTTCGCGGGCGCCGCGTAGAGACCCGCGGACACGAGGATGTTCATCCAGGACACCGTGGCGGCGTTGTCGATTTCGACGTTGACGGGCTCCTGGTCATAAGCCAGCCCGTTGGCAACGCAAATCGGATCGCGGCCCGGGCTGTCGCCTCGCGCGATGGCCGTGCGCATGGCGGACTGGAGCGCGTCGGCGGTGACCTCCGGTGGCCTCGGCCACCAGACCGCCGCGGCGACCAGCGCGAGGAGCGCGGCGCCGACGCCAGACACAGCGTAGTGCCCCACGCCAGGTCGCCACCATGATTTCCGCGGCGCCGCGGTTGAAGCGGCGGGCGCCGCAGCGGCTTGGATCTCGCTCTGCGCGGCGCTGCCCAAGGCAGCGCCGCACGCATCGCAGAACGGTGCCTTGTCATCGACTTGCTTCGAGCATGCCGCGCACCACATGGCCGCGTTCATTTTCTGCACGCGTGCTGCGTGGCGGCCACGTCGACGTTGTCGGTGCTGTTCAATTGATCAAGCTCGGGTTGCGTTTTTCTTCGTCGATCCGCTGCTGCTTTCGCACCGCGTCGCACTGCGGGTGCGATCTGAATTCCGCCTTGGCGCATTGG
>JAQGMP010000161.1 GCA_028292285.1 Variovorax sp.
GCCTACGGCTCGACCGAGACCTGCTCGCCGGCGACCATCATGCCGCCGGGCCAGACCGCGGCGCATGGCGACAGCGTCGGCCTGGCCGTGCCGTGCGGCGAGATCGGCATCGTCGACGACGCCGGCAACGAAGTGCCGCGCGGCGAGGCCGGCGAAATATGGATCGCCGGCCCGATGGTCTCGCAAGGCTACTGGCGCAACGAGGCGGCGACGGCCAGCGAGTTCAAGGGCGGCTACTGGCGCTCGGGCGACATCGGCAGCATGGACGCCGACGGCTACGTGCGCATCCTCGACCGCAAGAAAGACGTCATCAACCGCGGCGGCTACAAGATCTTTTGTGCTGCCGCCGAAAACACGATCACCGAGCATCCGGAGGTGATCGAGGTCGCATTGGTCGGCGTGCCGTGCGCCGTGCTCGGCGAGCGCGTGCATGCCTTCGTCTGCGTGCGGCAACTCGATGCATCGACACAGGCCGCGGCACTGCAGGCCTTTTGTGCCGAGCGCCTTTCGGACTACGCCGTGCCGGAGACCTGGAGCATCGGCACCGAGCCGCTGCCGCGCAATTTGAACGGCAAGGTCATGAAGCGCGCGCTGCGCGATTCGCTGCACGTCGCCATGACCTGAACCGGGCCCGTCACGGAACCATCGATGAAAAAAATCCACATCTCGCAGCAGAGCATCGTCTTCGTGCTGTTCGTGCTGATGTTCCTCGGCTTCGCGCTGCTGTTGCCGGGCTTTGCCCAGGTCGACAACCTGCTCACGCTGCTGCAGAACGTCGCCATCCTGGGCATTCTGGGGCTCGGCATGTCGGTGGTCGTCATCGGGCGCGGCATCGACATCTCGATGATCGCGGCGCTGGCGGTGCCCTCGGGGCTGCTGCTGCAGCTGATGCAAAACGGCATGAGCTTGCCGGCGGCGTGTGCGCTGGCCGTCGGGCTGTCGCTCGCGTTCGGCCTCGTCAACGGCTGGCTCATTGCGTACGCAGAAGTGCCGTCGCTCTTCACCACGCTGGCCTCCGGGCTCTTTCTCGCAGGACTCGGCCAGGCCTTCTTCTTCCAGCTCGAGGTGGTGCAGTGGCCTGCCGACATGGACTCGATCGCCTGGATGGGCCGCGGCACCTTCGCCGGCTTGCCGATGCCGGTCGTGATGTTCGGCATCGCCGCCGCGGGGCTCGCGCTGTTCCTGAAGCGGCTGCGTGCGGGCGCCTTCATCTACGCCATCGGCGACAACCCTTTCGGCGCCCGCGCGACCGGCCTGCCGACCCGGCCGATCGTCGTGCTGCAGTACGTCATGGCGGCGCTGATCGGCGTCTTCGCCGGCATCGTGATGGCGGCGTCGGTCAACAGCATGCCGACGCGCATCTTCAACTCCACCATGATCTACGACGTCGTGCTGGTGGTGGTGCTGGGCGGCATCGGACTGTCGGGTGGCCGCGGCGGCGTGTTGAACGTGATCATCGGCACGCTGCTCATCGGGACCATGCTGAACGGCATGACGATTCTGGATATCTCGTACTCGGTACAGAACATCGTCAAAGGCGTGGTGCTGCTCGTCGCCATCCTGGTCGATTCGGCCTTCAATCCGCGCAACGAGGAGACCGCCCAGCAGGGCGACATCTGACACCCGCCTCTCTTGTTTTTCGAAGTTCCGTTAGTGCCCCGCGCCAGGCATCCATTGGCGTCGTTCTTAAATACAAATGAAGGAGACACAGCATGCATCTCGGACACAAACTCGCAGCCGCCGCTTGCCTGACCCTCGGCCTGGCCGCAGCGCAAACGGCGCTGGCGCAGGGCAAGGGACTGGACGAACCCTTCCGTGACGGCTACAAGAAATCGCTCAACGGCAAGACCGTCGGCTACATCCCGGTGGCGATGGGCTTCGACCTCGCGCAGGGTTGGTACAACGGCCTGAAGAAAGAGCTCGAGCCCTCGGGCATGAAAGTCGTTGCACGCGATCCCAACTGGAACACCAACGCCGGCGCGCAGGCCTTCACCGCGCTCATCGCCGAGAAGCCCGCCGTCATCGTCATCCACAACCCCGACGTCGCGACCTACGCCAAGCTCATCGCCAAGGCCGAGAGCGAAGGCATCTACGTGGTGCAGATCAACATGCGCTCGGTGCAGCCGTCGACCGTGTTCGTCGGCGCGGATTGGGTCGATGTCGGCGAGCGCAATGCCGAGTCGGTGGTGGCGGCCTGCAAGGGCAAGTCGAACAAGATCGCCATCGTGCAGGGCGCACCGACCGCGGCCACCAGCGCCTACACGCTGAAGGGCGTGGAAAACGTGCTGGCCAAGAACCCGCAGATCAAGGTCGTGTCGAACCAGGCGGCCGACTGGGATGCCGCCAAGGCCAAGGCGCTCACGCAGACCGTGCTGAAGCAGAACCCCGACCTCTGCGGCATCGTCGGCTTCTGGGACGGCATGGACATCGGCACCGCGGCGGCGGTCAAGGAAGCCGGCCTCACCGGCAAGGTGTTCCTCGCAACTTCCGGCGGCGGCGAGCAGAAGGGCGCCTGCGACCAGGTGAAGTCGGGCGCATTCGATTCCGACATCAGCTACGACGTGCCGACCCAAGCCAGCAACATGGCCGCGATGATCAAGTGGCTGGTGCAGAACGGCATGAAGCCCGGCTCGGCCAAGCAGAACATCTACACGACGCTGGTGCCCATCACCAAGGAGAACGCGAGTGCCGACGGCACCTGCTGGAAATTGACGGCAAGCAAGTGACGCGACCGGCTGCGTTCTTGCCATGAATGAAACACTGACGCGGCTGCGCTACCGCTACTGGCCCGACCACTGGGTCGGCGAGATCCTGTCCAAACGATGGACCGAAACCGCCATCCCGGTGCTGTTGCTCATCGTCGTGGTCATCGCCTCCGGGCGATTGATCGGCAACTTCTACACGCCGGGCGTGCTGGCCGACACGCTGCGGCAGGCCGGCGAGATCGGCCTCATCGTGCTCGGCATGGCGCTGGTGATGATCGTCGGCGGCATCGATCTGTCGGTCGGGTCGATGTTCGCGCTGACCAATTTCTGCGCGCTGATGCTGATGCATGTGCTCAAGTGGCCGGTGGGTTTCGCCGTGCTCGGCACTTTGCTGTGCGGCGCGCTGCTGGGCGCCATCAACGGCTTGCTGATCGGCTACCTGCGGCTGCGAGCGTTCCTCACGACGCTCATCACGCTCATCATCTTTCGCTCGGCGTACGAGATCCTGAGCATGCAGTACTCGACCGAGATCGCCGGCAACCTGCCTGATTCGGCGGTGTGGAATTTTCTCGGCGACGGTACTTTTCTCGGCTTGCCCACGGTCGCGTGGGTCTACGCGGTCGCGGCCATCGGCGGCCACTTGCTGCTGACCCGGCTGCGCCTCGGCTGGCACATCATGGCGATCGGCGGCTCGCGCCGCTCCGCCTACAACGGCGGCATCGCGGTGCGGCGCACCGTCGCGCTTTGCTATGTCGGCTGCGGCATCCTGACGGGAGCGGGCGGCTGCTTCTTCGCATCGCGGCTGGCGACCGCCGGTGCCGACATCGGGGTCGGCATGGAGGTGCTGGTGCTGACCGCGGCCGTGCTCGGCGGCATCAGTCTGGGGGGCGGGCGCGGTTCGGTCACCAAGGCGCTGGTCGGCACGCTGCTGGTGCTGCTGATCACCAACGGGCTGACCTCGATGTCGGCGCCCGGCGGCGTCATCCGCATGGTGCTGGCCGCGATCCTCGTGCTGGCGGCGGTCATCGATGTGCGCTGGCTGAAGAACCGGCAGCGCATCATCAGCAAGGTCTACATCAGCCCGACGTATCACAAGCTCGGCGATGCGCCCGACTGCAGCGAAGGCGGCGGTAGCCGCTATGCGCTCAACAACAAACTGCGCAACGTGACGCTGATCGGCCTCGGCCGCATCGAGTCGCCGGAAGACGTCATCCTCGACCGCGACGACAACCTCTACGCCGGCTCGCGGCACGGCGACATCATTCGCTTCTTCGCACCCGACTACGAGCGCATGGAAATCTTCGCGCACATCGGTGGCCAGCCGCTCGGCATGGCCTTCGACCGCGAAGACAACCTCTACGTGTGCGTCGGCGGCATGGGCCTGTACCGCGTCACACCGCAACAAAAGGTCGAGCGCGTCACGGACGAAACCAACCGCAGCTGGAGCTCCATCAACGACGACAGCCGGCTCAGGCTGGCCGACGACCTCGACATCGCCGACGACGGCCGCGTGTTCTTCAGCGAAGCGACGGTGCGCTACGAAATGGACGAGTGGCCGGTCGACGGGCTGGAAGCGCGCGGCAACGGCCGCATCGTCTGCTACGACCCGCGCGACAACTCGACGCGCACGGTGCTGCGCGACCTCAAGTTCCCCAACGGCATCGCCATCGCGAGCGACGGGCAATCGATCCTGTTCGCTGAAACGTGGGGCTGCTGCGTCAAGCGCTACTGGTTCGACGGCCCGAAGAGCGGGCAGGTCGAGATGGTGGTCGCCGACCTGCCGGGTTATCCCGACAACATCAACCTGGCATCGGACGGCAACTACTGGCTGGCGCTGGTCGGCATGCGGTCGCCGGCTTACGACCTGGCCATGCGCATGCCTGGCTTTCGCAAGCGCATGGCGTCGCGGCTGCCAGTGGACGAATGGCTGTTCCCCAACATCAACACCGGCTGCGTGCTCAAGTTCAGCGAGGCTGGCGAAGTGCTCGAAACGCTGTGGGATCTGGGCGGCGAGAACCATCCGATGATCACTTCGATGCGCGAGCACAAGGGCCACCTGTACCTGGGCGGCATCTCCAACAACCGCATCGGCCGCTACGCGCTGCCCGAGGCCGACCCGGGCTTCAACCAGTACGAGCGCCGCTGGAGGGCTGCCTGATGTTCGACGCCATCCGCCAATTCAGCGATCGCCTTCTGGGACGCGGTGACGCGGCCATCACCGTGCCTGTCATGGACGGCGCGCTGAAACCCAATCGCGCGCTCGACGATGCCGAGGTGGTAGCGACGCTGCCCGACATCGACGACCTGGCCACCGACGGTGCGACGCTGTTCGCAGCGGCCGGCGCGGTGCTTTACCGGCTGGAGGCTGGCCGCCCCGTCGAGCTGCGCCGCTTCGACGCCGCCATCACCGCGCTGGCGGTGCACTCGGCCAGTTTGCTGGCCGTTGCGCTGGGCGGCAAGCAGGTGCTGCTGCTGTCCCGAAGCGCCGCTGGCTGGACCGAAACGGCGCATCTGGACCGCCTCGGCGACGCGCCGCTCCATTGTGTGAATGCGCTTTCGTTCGAGACGGAAGAGTGCCTGCTGCTGACCGATGGGTCCGCGCGTCGCGGACCGGACGATTGGTGCCGCGATCTGATGGAGAAAGGCCGCAGCGGGCGCGTCGGCCGCTGGCGCTTCGGCGGCAATCGGGGCGCCGGGGGCGCAGAGGGCGCAAGCGACCGCACCGAACTGCTGGCGGACCGCCTGGAGCATGCCTACGGCGTGATGCGCCTGGGCGACGCGCCGGTCTACAGCGAGAGCTGGCGCCACCGGGTGGTTCGGCTACCGACAGCCGCTGCGACCGGCGCGGCCGGCGCAGCCGGTGGTCCAAGCCGGCCGCTGCTCGCCGACTTGCCCGGCTATCCATCGCGCATGGCGCCGGCCGCGCGCGGCGGCTTCTGGCTGACCTGTTTCGTCTGCCGCACGCAGTTGGTGGAGTTCGTGCTGCGCGAAGTAGCGTACCGCACCCGCATGCTCGATACCGTCGACCCGCTCTACT
>JAQGMP010000169.1 GCA_028292285.1 Variovorax sp.
TGCCGGGCATCTACGTGCACCGCATCGTGCTCAACGCGACGCCTGAAAAGCGCATCGAAAAGCGCACCGTGAGCGCTGCCGCGCCGGCCGACGTGGCCGCCGCGAAGAAGGAGGCCAAGGCCGTGATCGCGCACGCCGCCGCGGTCGGCGACGAGATGCCTGTGCCTGTAGTGCCCGCTACGGTGCCGGCCGGCACGAGCAACAAGAAAGAAGGAGCCTGACATGCCCTGGACGCAAGACCAAATGGCCGCCCGCGCGGCAAACGAACTCGAAGACGGCTTCTACGTGAACCTCGGCATCGGCATCCCGACGCTGGTCGCCAACTTCGTCGGCACCAAGGAAGTCTGGCTGCAGAGCGAAAACGGCATGCTGGGCATCGGCCCGTTCCCGACCGAAGACATGGTCGACGCCGACCTGATCAACGCCGGTAAACAGACGGTAACGACCCTTCCTGGGTCCGCCATCTTCGGCAGCCACGACAGCTTTGCGATGATCCGCGGCGGCAAGATCAACCTGAGCATCTTGGGCGCCATGCAAGTGAGCGCCAAGGGCGACCTCGCCAACTGGATGATCCCCGGCAAGATGGTCAAGGGCATGGGCGGCGCGATGGACCTGGTGGCCGGCGTCAAGCGCGTCATCGTGCTGATGGAGCACGTCGCCAAGAAGAAGGACGGCACCGAAGACCTGAAGATCCTCGAAGAGTGCACGCTGCCGTTGACCGGTGTCGGCGTGGTCGATCGCATCATCACCGACCTGGCGGTGCTCGACGTCACGCCAGAAGGCCTCAAGGTCGTCGAGCTGGCCGACGGGGTGACCTTCGATGCGCTGCAGGCCAAGACGGGCGTGAAGCTCATCAAGTAATCGAAGACGCTCAGGGCGTTGTCTTTGGCGCTGTAGGCGCAGCACCAGGACCCGGTGCCGTCGGCGGCACGGCAGGCGCAGCCGGCGCCGGCGCCACAGCCGCCACGGGCGCCGGGCTCGGCGGCATCTGGTAGCTCCAGGTTTCGCTCAATGGCTTGTCGCCCTGCATCAGCGCCGCCCGCATCTCGACCGGCTGCTCGGGGTTCTTGACCTTCACCCTCAGCGTGAGGCGCCAGCCGTTGATGGCCGTGTTGCGCTGGAGCACGTTCTCCAGCAGCTCGGCGTTGTCGCCCACGCTGACCTGCGCCGCCACCGCGGCATCGGCCGGCAGCTTGGCCAGCACCGGCCCTTCGAAGTCGATCAGCAATGCGGTGCTGCCGTCGAGCTTGCGGATCAGGTTGGGCTGCATCAGCTCGCCGGCGGTGTTGAAGGTCTGCCGCACCCAGGCGTTGTCCTGGCCGTGCAGGGCGGCCTCGTCGGTGGTCCAGTGCATGCGGTAGGCGTACTGCATCGCCTGGCCCTTGCGCGGCTGCACGTCGGGCGTCCAGAAGGCGACGATGTTGTCGTTGGTCTCGTCCGGCGTCGGGATCTCGACCAGCTCGACCTTGCCCTTGCCCCACTTGCCCTGCGGTTCGATCCAGGCGCTCGGGCGCAGGTCGTAGCGGTCTTTCAGGTCTTCGAAGCGGGAAAACTCGCGACCGCGCTGCAGCAGGCCGAAGCCCAGCGGGTTCTCGACCTGGAAGGTGCTTATCGCCAGATTGAGCGGATTGTTGAGCGGCCGCCAAAGCCATTCGCCGGCGCCGGTGTGAATCGCCAGCCCGTTCGAATCATGGATGGCCGGGCGGAAGTTGCGCTTGTCGGTCTGCTGGTTCGGGCCGTACAAAAACATGCTGGTGAGCGGTGCGATGCCGAGCGTGTTGACGTCGCCGCGCATGAAAACGTTGGCCTGCACGTCGAGCACCGCGTCCTTGCCGGGCGTCAGGATGAACTGGTAGGCGCCGGTCGCGCGCGGCGAGTCGAGCAGGGCATAGATGACCAGTTGCTTGTCTTGCGGGTTCGGCCGCTGGATCCAGAACTCGCGGAAGTTGGGGAACTCTTCAGGCGCCGGCAGCGCGGTGTCGATCGCCAGGCCGCGGCTCGACAGGCCATACACCTGGCCCTTGCCGATCACGCGGAAATAGCTGGCGCCGAGAAAGCTCATGATCTCGTCGTCTTTGCCGTCCTGGTTGATCGGGTACATCACCCTGAAGCCGGCATAGCCGAGCCTGGCGGTGGCGTCCTTGTCGAACTTCAGGTCGCCGAAGTCGAAGCGGCTCGCGTCGTATTTGATCTCCTGCACGTCGCCGCCGACGATCTCGCTGATTCTGACCGGCGCGTTGAACTGCATGCCCTGGTGATAGAAGCTCAGCTTGAACGGGGTGCCCTTGTCGCGCCATTCGAACTTGTCGATCAGCGGCTGCATCTTCTGGTAGTCGGCGAACTGCATGTTGCTGAACACGGGCGGCAGGTTGCTGACCGGCGCCGCGTACGGCTTGTCCATCAGGTCGCGCGCCCTGGCGGTCACGTCGTCCAGCGAAAACGCCTGCGCCTGGCTGGCGGCCAAAAGCCCCGACAACGACATCAGGCAGGAAAAGACGAAGGGAACAAGGGGTTTTTTTCTTCGGAGTGCGGCGGTAGGCAACATCGGATCTGTCCAGAAGGCGCAATGGAATGAGGCGCGTCGCTGTGGTCGCGAAGCCGCGATCCTGACGGCACGAGTGTTTAGCTTAGCATCGCCGGATCACCCGAAGAGACGTACCGGCACTGCGAGACAGGTCTGAAAACAAGGTCTGGAAACCGCTGCCGATCACCGAAGGCCATTTGATGAAGTTGTCGTTTAAGTTGTCCCCGAGTTTTTCCCTTTCGATCATCCTGGCGGCCGGCCTGGCGAGTCCGCTGGCACTGGCCCAAACGGCCCCGGTAGCGGCAGCTCCGGCGGCAGCGCCCCTGATGGAAAAGGGCGCCTTCGTCACCGACCTCATCGGCAAGATGACGCTCGATGAAAAGGTCGGGCAGCTGCGCCTCATCAGCATCGGCCCCGAGATGCCGATCGCGCAACTCGCGAAGGAGATTTCGGCCGGGCGTGTCGGCGGCACGTTCAACTCGGTCAACCGGCCCGACAACCGCATCCTGCAAGACGCCGCTATCAAGGGCGGCCGGCTCAAGATCCCGATGTTCTTCGCCTACGACGTGGTACATGGGCATCGCACGACCTTTCCGATCGGCCTCGGCCTGGCGTCGAGCTGGGACATGGACGCGGTGAGCACGATGGCGCGCATCGCGGCCAAAGAAGCCAGCGCCGATTCCGTCGACATGACTTTCGCGCCGATGGTCGACATCGCGCGCGATCCGCGCTGGGGCCGGACGTCCGAAGGCTTCGGCGAAGACCCGTACCTCGTTTCCGAAATCGCCAAGGCCGCGGTCGGCGGCTTTCAGGGCAAGGTGCCGGTCGGCGCCGACCACATCATGACCAGCGTGAAGCACTTCGCTCTGTACGGCGCGGTCGAAGGGGGCCGCGACTACAACACGGTCGACATGAGCCCGATGCGCATGTACCAGGACTACCTGCCGCCGTACCGCGCCGCCATCGATGCAGGAGCGGGCGGCGTGATGGTCGCGCTCAATTCGATCAACGGCGTGCCGGCGACTTCCAACACCTGGCTCATGCAGGATCTGCTGCGCAAGGACTGGGGCTTCAAGGGCGTGACGGTGAGCGACCACGGGGCCATCGTCGAGCTGATACGGCACGGTGTCGCCAAAGACAACCGCGAGGCCGCCAAGCTGGCGATCAAGAACGGCATCGACCTGAGCATGGCCGATTCGGTCTATCTGCAGGAGCTGCCGGGCCTGGTGAAGTCGGGCGAAGTCAGCATGACGGAGATCGACAACGCGGTGCGCGAAGTGCTGGGCGCCAAGTACGACATGGGCCTGTTTCGCGACCCGTACCTTCGCATCGGCGTGGCCGCGGACGATCCGCCCGACCTCAACGCCGACAGCCGCCTGAGCCGTCCGGCCGCACGCGAAGTGGCGCGCAAGTCGATGGTGCTGCTGGAGAACCACAAGCAGACCTTGCCGCTGCCCAGGACGGCGACCATCGCGCTCGTCGGCCCGCTGGCCGATGCGCCGATCGACATGCTCGGCAGCTGGTCGGCCGCGGGTTATTCGAAGAACGCCATCACGCTGCGTACAGGACTGAACACGGCCGTCGGCAAGCAGGGCCGCGTGATCTATGCGCGCGGCGCCAACATCACCAACGACGAAGGCATCGTCAAGTACCTGAACTTTTTGAACTGGGACACGCCCGAAGTGACGCAAGACAAGCGCACGCCGGCAGCGATGATCGCCGAGGCCGTGAAGGCGGCGCGGCAGGCCGACGTCATCGTGGCGGCGGTGGGCGAGGCGCGCGGCATGTCGCACGAATCGTCGAGTCGCACCAGCCTCGACCTGCCGGCCAGTCAGCGCGCCTTGATCACCGCGCTGAAGGCGACCGGCAAGCCGCTGGTGCTGGTGCTCATGAACGGCCGGCCGCTGTCGCTGGTGCGCGAACAGAAAGAAGCCGACGCCATTCTGGAGACCTGGTACACCGGCACCGAGGGCGGCAACGCGATCGCCGACGTGCTCTTCGGCGACTACAACCCCTCCGGCAAGCTGCCGCTCTCGTTCCCGCGCTCGGTCGGACAGATCCCGACGTATTACAACCATCCGCGGCTCGGCCGGCCGTTTACCGAAGGCAAGCCCGGCAACTACACGTCGCAATATTTCGAAGAGGTGACCGGGCCGCTGTATCCGTTCGGCTATGGCCTGAGCTACACGGATTTCAGCCTGTCCGACGTGACGCTGTCGGGCACGACGATGGCACGCAACGGCAAGCTCGACGCCAGCGTGACGGTGAAGAACACCGGCCAGCGCGCCGGCGAAACCGTCGTGCAGTTGTACATCCGCGACGTGGCCGCCTCGGTCGTTCGTCCGGTCAAGGAGCTGAAGGACTTTCGCAAGATCATGCTGAAGCCCGGTGAAGAAAAAGTCGTCCGCTTCACGGTGGACGAAGAAAAACTCAAGTTCTTCAACGCCCAGCTGCAGCGCGTGGCCGAACCGGGTACCTTCAACGTCCAGATCGGTCTCGATTCGGAAGCGGTGAAGGAACAGAGTTTCGATCTGCAATAGGTCTAGGCCGGACAACGCCAGGCAAGGCAACGCACGCGAGCACCGGCGGGTTTGCCCGCCGTGCACGAACTTCACAGGAGAGCGCGGCATGAACGTTCCCGATATTCTGGGCAAGCTCTGGGCCGATGCCGGCCTGCCCGCGGAGGCGCTGGCCTTCGCGCACCTGGCCGGCGCCGACCCGGTGTTTCCCTCGTCGTTCGCGGTCGGTGCCGCGGCACAGAGCACCATCGCGGCCGCGGCGCTTGCCGCATGCGAACTCGGCCACCAGCGCGGCGCGCCACGCCAGCAAGTCGCGGTCGACATGACCCACGCCGCCGTGGAATGCACCGGTTGGTTCAGCATCGACGACGTCACGCCCGATCCGTGGGACGCCTTCTCGGGGCTTTACCGCTGCGCCGATGGGCATGTCCGCGTGCATGCCAACTTTGCGCACCATCGCAATGGCGCCTTGACGCTGCTCGGCCTGGACCCGGCGACCGCGCAGCGCAGCGATGCCGAAGCGGCGCTGCTGAAATGGCGGGCGCTCGACTTCGAAGAGGCCGCTGGCCAACGCGGCCTGGTCGTCGCGGCGCTGCGCAGCTTCGACGAATGGGACGCCACGCCGCATGCGCAGGCCGTGGCGCGCCAGCCGCTGTTCACCATCGAGCGCGTCGGTGACAACGCGCCTTCCGATGCGGCACCGCCGATGGACTTGCCGCCGTTGCGCGAAGGCCAGCGGCCGCTCGGCGGCGTGCGCGTGCTCGACCTCACACGCGTGCTGGCCGGGCCGGTCGGCGGCAAGGCGCTCGCGGCGTACGGCGCGCAGGTGATGCTCGTCAATTCGCCGACGCTGCCCAACATCTCCGCCATCGCCGACACCAGTCGCGGCAAGCTTTCGGTGCATGCCGATTTGCGCACCGATGCGGGCCGCGCCGCCTTGCAGCGAGTGGTCGGCGGCGCGCACGTGTTCGTGCAGGGCTACCGTCCGGGCGGCATCGAGGCGCTGGGTTTCGGCGTGTCCGACCTCGCCAAGCAACGGCCCGGCATCGTCTGCGTGTCGTTGTCGGCTTACGGCACACAAGGGCCGTGGGCCGAGCGCCGTGGTTTCGATTCGCTGCTGCAAACCGCCATGGGCTTCAACCATGCCGAGGGCGAAGCGGCCGGTGACGGCAAGCCACGCCCGATGCCGATGCAGATCCTCGATGAAGCCACCGGCTATCTCATCGCTTTCGGCACTGCCGCGGCGCTCTGGCGCCAGCAGCGCGAAGGCGGCAGCTGGCATGTGCAGGTGTCGCTCGCGCAGACCGCGCAGTGGCTGCGTTCGCTCGGCCGTGTCGTTGGTGGACTGTCGGCGCCGCGGCCGGAACTGGCGCCGTTTCTCGAGACGTCGGAATCGGGCTTCGGCCTGCTGCGGGCGGTGCGCCACAGCGCGCAGCTGTCGCGCACACCTGCTCTTTGGCGCAAGCCGTCGATGCCGCCGGGGAGCCATTCGGTGTCCTGGAGCTGAGTCGCGTGGCGCCTTGCGGCGCGCTCACTCCGGCAACAGCACGTCCTTCTGCGCCTCGGCCGTCTGCCGCAAAAAATCCCACACGGCCCGCATGCGCGCGAGATGCTTGGTCTCGGCCGGCATCGACATCCAGAAGCTGCGGGTGAACTGGGCCTGCGCCTGATCGGGCAGCACGCGGCGCAGCGATTTGTCGCGGCCCGCGATAAACGCAGGCAGCACCGCGATGCCGGCGCCCGCCGCCGTCGCTTCGTACTGCGCCAGCACGCTGGTGCTGCGCAGCGCGAAGGCGTCGGGCTTGTACAGCTCGTCGAGGTACTGGAGCTCCTTGCTGAAGAGCAGGTCGTCGACATAGCTGATGAAGGTGTGGCCGCGCAGGTCTTCGCGCGCCTTGATGGGCGCGTGCCTTGCAAGGTACTTCTTCGATGCGTAGAGCCGCAGCGTGTAGTCGGTGAGCTTGGTCACGAGCACCGGGCCGCGGGCCGGGCGCTCCAGCGAAATCACGATGTCGGCCTCGCGACGCGACAGGTGCACGAGGCGCGGCATGGCCAGCAGGTCGATCAGCAGCTTGGGATGCTGCCCCGCGAAGAGCGCGAGCTGCGGCGCCAGCACGATGGTGCCGAAGCCTTCGGTCGCGCCGATGCGGACCACGCCCGACAGGCCTTCTTGCGACGCGGGCGCCGCGCTTTCGACAGCGCGAAAAGCGCCTTCCATCGCCTCGACCTGCGGCTGCAATCGCCGTCCCGCTTCGGTCAGCCGATGCCCATCGGCCTCGCGAGAGAAGAGCGGCGAGCCGACCTGCTTTTCGAGCGCCTGGATGCGGCGCGCGACGGTCGTGTGATCGACCTCCAGCCGGCGTGCCGCGCTCTGCAGCGTGCCCGAGCGCGCGAGTTCCAGAAAGTACCGAAGGTTGTCCCAGTCCATCTCTGCAATTATGCAGAGGTCGGGTGCGTATTTGTCTATTGCTATCGCAAATCTGCAAAGCTACGATAACGGGCTGCGCAGTTGCTGCGACAACCATTTCAGGAGACAAATTCATGGACGCCACCACCACGCCGACGACCCAGGTCGCCACCGTCAAGCTGCTCATCGGCGGCAAATTCATCGAGTCGAAAACCACCGAGTGGCGCGACGTCGTGAACCCGGCCACCCAGGAGGTGCTGGCCAAGGTGCCGTTTGCGACGCCGGCCGAAGTCGATGCCGCCGTCGCCTCGGCCAAAGACGCTTTCAAGACCTGGAAGAAGACCCCGATCGGCGCGCGCGCCCGCATCTTCCTGAAGTACCAGCAGCTCATCCGCGAGAACATGGCCGAGCTCGCCGCCATCCTCACCGCCGAACAGGGCAAGACCTTGCCCGATGCCGAAGGCGACGTGTTCCGCGGCCTCGAAGTGGTCGAGCACGCCTCGGCGATCGGCAACTTGCAGCTCGGCGAAATGGCCAACAACGTGGCCAACGGCGTCGACACGTACACGCTGCTGCAACCCATCGGCGTGTGCGCCGGCATCACGCCGTTCAACTTCCCCGCCATGATTCCGCTGTGGATGTTCCCGATGGCGATCGTCACCGGCAACACCTTCGTGCTCAAGCCCTCCGAGCAAGACCCGATGGTCACCATGCGCCTGTGCGAGCTCGCGCTCGAGGCCGGCATTCCGCCCGGCGTGCTGAACGTGGTGCACGGTGGCGAAGCCATCGTCAACGGCATCTGCGACCACAAGGACATCAAG
>JAQGMP010000210.1 GCA_028292285.1 Variovorax sp.
TCGGCGGAGTAATTGGGCTTGACGAACTGGTCGGTGAAGTCGACCATGCCGTTGACCAGGCTCATCGGGCCGAAACGAATGATCGGCTTGGGTCCGGTCGATGCGTCGCTTGCCTGCTGGGTGGAAGCGGAGGCAGAACCAGAAGCGTCGGGCTTCGGTGCCGCCGCGACCGGTCCACCGCCGACCATCTCTTCGGCCGGGACGGTTCGGCCCGAGGGTGCGGCCGGACGTGCTGCCGTGGTCGTGGTGCCGCCACCGCGCTTGCGCTTGGTGACCGCCGCGGCCGGTGCGGATGCCGTGGCCGCGGCGGTGGCCGCGGTGGGAGAGTTCGCTGCCGTCCCGTTCGGCGTCGCCGCCCCCGAAGCGACTTGCTGCGGCGACTTCGCAAGGTCCTGCAAGTTGATCCGGCCGGTCGGGTCGACGATGACGCGGGCAAAGAAGTCGGTCAGCGTGGTCTCGCGAACGTCGACGCCCAGCGCCGCGCCAGGCGCCATCGTCACCTGCAGACCGCGCAGGCTCAGGGCCTTCCAGCTGAGCAGCTGGTTGCTGCGGTCGATGCCCGGTGTCTGGGTCAGGCTTGCGCTGTTGGCGCGAAAGTCTTCCAGCGCGCTGTCGCCCGCCAGTTTCAGGCTCATGCCCGCGGGTGCCGCGGTGTACTTCACCGTGCCGCGGTAGCTCGCATAAGCACGTCGAATGTCCACGTTGAGAGCGTCGGCGTAGTACGCCTTGAAAGCGTGCGCCGGGAAGGCAGCCACTTCGACACGCCCTTCGGCCGCCAGCGGCTTCAATACGAGGTTGCCCTTGTAATCGAATCGGCCCGCGTCGGCGCGCCCACCGGTCACCGCGATGCGCCCCGAAACCTGAAGCGGCGAGACGGTCGCGGTGTTGGGCGCGATCTTTTGCGCGCTGACCTTGAGGGCGGTCAGTTCGATCGCCACCGGCGTGCTGCCCGCCTTGTCTGAATAAGACACGGCGCCGTTGTCGACCGCCATCGCCGCGATGGTCAGCGCCCAGGGCGTGGCGTCGGCCGCCGGTGTTCCGGGCGCGGCCGATGCTTCCGCCGGCTTCGGTGCAGCCACCTTCGCGACCTCGGCATCCTTGTTGCCGGTGGCCGGCGCCTTCAGCCAGCGCTCGAACATCCAGCGCTTTTCGCTGTCGCGTTCGACCACCACCTTGGGATTGGTCGCCGTGAACGAGGCGATGGCGAGCGTGTGCTTCGTCATGTCGACTTCGGCATCGGTCAACTCGAAGCGCCCGACGCTGGCGACCGCGGCTTTGCCCTGCGTCAGTGCCAGTCCGTCGAGCGCCAGCCGTACCGCCTTGAACTTGAGCTCCGGCTTGGCCCAGGCCACGTCGATCTGGCCGCTGAGCTTGCCGTCCAGTGTCGGCTCCAGGCTTTGCGCAAGATACGGCGCCGCCAGCGAGAGCGGCAGCGCTTCGACGTCAGCCTGCACGGTGGCGGCCTTGTCGGTGGCGTCGCCCTTGAACTTCAAATGCGCACCCGAAATCGTCATCGAGCCGCTGAAGGGCGAGGCCTTGGCCATCGGCCAGGTCACTGCGGTGGCCTGAATGGCCAACTCGCTGGCATCGATGGCGGCGGCCGGCTGCGTCGTCGCATCACGCCATCCCACGTTGCCGCCGTTCAACGCGACCTTGTCGACCTGCACCTTCCAGCCCGGCACGGGGATGTCGGTGCGCGCGGCCGCGCTGGCCGCTGCCGTGGGAGGCGCTACTTTTTCCGTCGCGCCGGTGGCCGGGTCCGTCGCCAGCAAGTTGAGCTGGCCCGACGCATCGCGTGCCACCACCAGACGCGGCGCGGTGAGCGATACCTCGCCCAGATGCACCACGCGATCGAGTGGCCGCACATCGGCCAGTTCGATCTTGAGCGAATCGAAACCGAGCAAGTCGCGCCCCTTGCCATCGGCGAGCTTGGTGCCGTGCGCTTCGACCGTGCCGCTCAACTTGAGCCCGGCCGTCGCGGCCTGCTCGAAGTCGATCTTGAGGTCGGCGTCGAGCGTGCCGGCCTGCAACCTGACCGGCAAACCGCTCGGGATGTAGCCGAGGTATGGCGCCAGATCCAGCCCTTTGAACTGGAGCTGCGCGTCGGTCTTGCGGTTGTCGGCAAACGGCGTGCTGAAGGCGGCCGAATCGAACTTGCTGCCGTTCAGTACGAACGCCAGCTTGGGCTCGGTCTTGATTTCCCGTTTCGACGCCAAGTTGCTCAGGAACGGAACGTTCAGCACCAGGTCGCGCAACGTGTGCGCGCGCTTCACCGTTTCATCGTTGAAGTCGACCGAGCCGCCGGAGATCGCGATGTTGTAGATAGCAAAACGCGGCGGCTCGCTCTTGGGGGCCGCGGGCGCGCTCGCCAGTTTGGCGAGGATGTCGTCGATGTCGTATTTGCCATCGGCCAGATGGGTCAGCTTGACCACCGGTGCCTCGATACGGACGGCATCGATCACCGGCGCCAGGCGCAAGACGGACTGAAGTTCGGCGTCGGCGTACAGGCGCGCCACGTGAAACTGCGGCTGGCTGCCGTCGGCAGTCGCGATGCTGAGATCGTCGACCGTCACCTCGAGCGTCCACGGCTTGAAATCTATCTTGCCGACAGTTACTTTTCGGCCGAGTTTCTCACTGGCAATCTTTTGAATTTGGCTTTTAGCAATAGGTGGCACCGCTAACCAGGCGACGAGCCAAATCCCCAGCAAAGATGCCAAAGCGACGATCCCACGTCGCACCCATTTGTTTTGTCTTAGCGAAGCAGCATTCATTTGGAACTGAGTGTGCCGCAAAGCCCATGACGTTCCCAGAAGCAAGAAAGCCCGGTGGCATGACGTGGTGTCTTGCTACCGGGCTCGATGGCGGGCTCGAGGCTCATGCCATCTTTTCGCTCGACCGGAAGTTGAATCGTTCCCGCCAAGCTGGCGGCAAGAGATTGCCACCAAAAGTGCCTCAACCGCTGGATCTCCGAATTGTTCTTCGATCGCTGGGCTTCGGCGATGCCTGAATTAACCGGCAAATGAAGATTAGGCCTTGGCAGGCATCAATGCAAGTCGGATTTTCGATTCCTCGCACGGTGTTATTGGCCGCAATACTTTTGATTTACTTACCATGCTTTGTTATCCATATTTTAAGATAACAAACCAATTTGTTATTCTTGACCGTGTATTTAGCGGCTCCTAGAATCCGCGTCTCCCGTGATGCCAAGCGCCCGGGCCTTCATGAAATCCGCCGCCGAACTTCTCGGCTTGATCAGGCGGCCGCGCTCTCTCCTCCTCGCGCGGACCTGATTCGTACCAATCCAGCGACCTCGCCTCCTGTACCGGTTCCGCCCCATGTGGTGAACCGACAGCAGGCGCC
The DNA here is from genome assembly GCA_028292285.1 of Variovorax sp. Lineage (GTDB taxonomy): Bacteria > Pseudomonadota > Gammaproteobacteria > Burkholderiales > Burkholderiaceae_C > Variovorax. Next base: position 3,361 of record JAQGMP010000210.1, read on the forward strand.
GCACAGAAAGGAAGAGCGATGAAACTGGCAATCGAAGCCACAGCCCAAGGGTTCAGGACATTCGTGTCCGACGTGGCCGACGGTTTTTTCGAGATGACCCACAACGGTTTTGCGTTGGTGGGCCTTGCTATCGTGTTTGCGGCCATCGCCCTGGTGGCGCGGCCCGACCTGCGTGAACAAGGCGAAGAACAGCTGATGAGCTGGCTGCAGTCGCGCAAGCCCGTGCCCGCCGTGCCTGAGGTGGTCGTGAGCGATCTCGATCCGACTGCCATCGAGCGGACGACGGCCGCCAGCCCGCTCGACCTGCCCAAACAGCAAGCCGCCGTGGCCTACTGGTTGAGCAAGAAGTACCGCGTGGCGCCCGAGCCGCTGAGCGCGCTCGTCACCGAGGCATATGACCTCGGCAAGCGCAGCAAGCTCGATCCGACCTTGATCCTCGCGATCATGGCGGTCGAATCCAGCTTCAACCCGTTCGCGCAGAGCCAGGTCGGCGCACAAGGCCTGATGCAGGTCATGACGCGCGTGCACGGCGACAAGTACGAAAGCGCCGGCGGCACGCTGACCGCTTTCGATCCGGTAACCAACATGCGGGTCGGCGTCAAGGTGCTGCAGGAGTGCATCGCGCGTGCGGGCTCGCTCGAAGGTGGCCTGCGCTACTACGTCGGCGCAGCCAATCTGGAAGACGACGGGGGCTACGCCGGCAAGGTGATGGCCGAACATGCACGGCTGCGCCAGGTTGCAGATGGCCGCTCGCCGCCGACGACCGCCGCACCGCCGCCAGCATTGCGTGCGCAGGCGACGCCAGTCCCGGCCCCGCAAGCCAAGCCGGCGGACGCCGTTGCAGAAAAGCTGGCGCTACTAGGCGATTTGTAGGCGCTCCGGCGCTGATCCTTTCGTGGTCGGCTACACTCGCGCGGTACGCGACTGGCGATAGGCGCACCCCGCATCGGGGTCACGCGCTGACGTGGAATACCACTGGGAAGCGTACCGCCTGCGGCCTTCAGCAGGTGTTCAGCCGTTCGCCTGGGCAGCCCTTGTTTGGTTGAAGAACAAGGACCTCGTCTTCAAAGGACTGCCATGTACCCGCGCAATATTCTGGTCGAACAGACCGATCCTGAAATCTGGGCCGCCATTCAAGCCGAGAACGCCCGCCAGGAACAACACATCGAGCTGATCGCGAGCGAAAACTACGCCTCGCCGGCTGTCATGGCGGCTCAGGGTTCGCAACTCACCAACAAGTACGCCGAAGGCTATCCGGGCAAGCGCTACTACGGTGGCTGCGAATTTGTCGACATCGCCGAGCAACTGGCCATCGACCGCGTCAAGCAGATCTTCGGTGCCGACGCCGCCAACGTGCAGCCGCACTGCGGCGCTTCTGCCAACGAAGCGGTCCTGCTGGCCTTTCTGAAGCCCGGCGACACCATCATGGGCATGAGCCTGGCCGAGGGCGGCCACCTGACCCATGGCATGCCGCTCAACATGAGCGGCAAGTGGTTCAACGTGGTGAGCTACGGGCTGGACGCCAAGGAAGAGATCGACTACGACGCCATGGAGCGCAAGGCGCGCGAGCACTTGCCCAAGCTCATCATCGCCGGCGCTTCGGCGTACTCGCTGCGCATCGATTTCGAACGCTTTGCCAAGGTGGCGAAGGACATCGGCGCCATCTTCATGGTCGACATTGCGCACTACGCCGGTCTGGTCGCCGCGGGCGTGTACCCCAACCCGGTTCCCTTCGCCGACGTGGTGACGTCCACCACGCACAAAAGCCTGCGCGGACCGCGCGGCGGCATCATCCTGATGAAGTCGCAGCATGAAAAAGCCATCAACAGCGCCATCTTCCCGGGCCTGCAAGGCGGTCCGCTGATGCATGTGATCGCCGCCAAGGCCGTTGCTTTCAAGGAGGCGATGGCACCCGAGTTCAAGGTTTACCAGCAGCAGGTCGTCAAGAACGCGCAGATCATTGCCGACACGCTGACCGGGCGCGGCTTGCGCATCGTGAGCGGCCGCACCGAAAGCCACGTCATGCTGGTCGACCTTCGCTCCAAGGGGATCACCGGCAAGGAAGCCGAGGCGGTACTCGGCAGCGCGCACATGACGATCAACAAGAACGCCATTCCCAACGACCCTGAAAAGCCGATGGTGACCAGCGGTGTTCGCATCGGCACGCCGGCTTTGACCACACGTGGCTTCAAGGATGAAGAAGCGCGCATGACGGCCAATCTGATCGCCGACGTTCTGGAGAACCCGCGCGACGCGGCCAACATCGACGCCGTCCGGGCCAAGGTACATGCGCTGACCAGCCGCTTTCCGGTCTACCGCTGAACGCACAGGCGGTGGCCGCATGAAATGCCCTTTTTGCGGTCACCTTGAAACGCAGGTCGTCGAAACGCGCGTCTCCGAAGACGCCGATTTCGTGCGCAGGCGCCGCCAATGCGGGGACTGCGACAAGCGCTTCACCACTTATGAACGGCCCGAGGTCAACTTTCCTGCGGTCGTCAAGAAAGACGGTAGCCGAGCCGACTTCGACTCGCGCAAGGTGCGCGCGTCGATGGTGCTGGCGCTGCGCAAGCGGCCGGTGAGCATCGAGCAGATCGACAGCGCGCTGATGCGAATCGAACAGAAGCTGCTGTCCAGCGGGCTTCGGGAAATCGAATCGGCGAAGGTCGGGGAGTTGGTCATGCGCGAGCTGAAGCGGCTCGACAAAGTCGCCTATGTCCGTTTTGCCTCGGTGTATCGGAGCTTCGAGGACGTCGACGAATTCCGCCAACTGCTTCGTGACATCTAGTATCCAAACGTCACTTTCTGCCTGCAACTTCGTCAATTCGAGTTTGCAAAGATTCTAAAAGGTCGCATCTTCGGTCTACGTGGCCGCCGATCAATTTGAACCGACCGGCGAGCAATTTTGCCTCGTCTGTTCGTGTTACGGCCCGTAGCATCCGGGCCGCATGCGACTCATATCCCTTTTACGCACCGGCTGCGTCACGCCGCTTCGACGCTCGTCAGGCTTCACCGCCATCGAGTTGATGGTCGTCGTCTCGATCATGGGAATACTGGCAGCGCTCGCGGCGCCGAATTTTCGGAACGTCATCGACAACTACCGTGTTCGACGCGCCACCGAAGACCTGATTTCGACCATTTATCTGGCGCGCGCCGAGGGCATCAAACGGGGTGGCGGCGTCGTGCTTCGCAAGTCCGGCAGCGCAGGATGCAGCGGCTCCGGGCAGACCGAACAGTGGGAGTGCGGCTGGTTCGTCTTCGTCGACTCGAACGCCAACAAGGTCATCGACCCGGGTGAAGAAACGATTCAGACCGCGGCGGCGGCGAGCGGCGTGTCCATCACTTTCACCTTGCATAACGCGCTGGCCTCGGTGGACCGTTGGGGACAGTTCAGCGGCGCCGGCGCTTTCGGCTTCGTCATCCGCCCGTCGGGCAGCACATCGGCCGCGAGCGCGACCGCCCTGTGCATGAGCAGCGGTGGCCGCTTGGCCACGCGAAAAGGGATGACGGCATGCCAAGCCTGAATCCACAAAAAGGCGTGACGCTCATCGAATCGCTGGTCGCGACGACGGTCTTGGCGATCGGCATCCTGTGCCTGCTCACGGTGCAGATTCGCACCTTGGCCGAGACGCAGACCAGCGTGCACCGTGCGCAAGCCGTTCGTGCCATCGAAGACTTGGCGGAGCGCGTCAAGGCGAATCCCGACGGCTTCGGTCAGCTTCGCGCCGGCGCCTACGCGAGCCCATGGGACGCGACGCCCAACGTCGCCTCGGATGCCTGCGATAGCAATGCATGCAGCCCGGCCGAGTTGGCCCGTTCGGACGTGGCCCAGTGGCGAAAGACGATCGCGCGAACCTTGCCGCTGGGGCAAGCCAACGTTTTCACCGACGAGTCCGTCGTCGCTGCCGACAGGCGCCAGCTCGGTGTGATGGTGGGCTGGCGTGCCAACGAAAGAACTGCCAATGGCGCCTCTCCCTTCGATCTGAAAGTCGATGCCGCAGGCGTCACCTGTCCCAAGGGACTGATCTGTCATCTCGTGTATGTGCAACCCTGACTTTTCCTTTGCGTCAAGTCGCAGGCGCCAGCAAGGCGTGTCGCTGATCGAATTGCTTGTCGGGCTGACGCTGGGCCTGATGGTTGTCGCAGCCGCGATCGGCACCCTGATCGTGTCGCGCACAGCCTCCGGCGTGGTCGGCGATCTGAGCCAGCTGCAACAGCAAGGCTCGTATGCGCTGCGTGTGATCGGCATCCAGATGCGGCAGGCCGGCTCGGTCGCACCCGTCAAGGATCCGATCAGCCTGCTCTACAGCTTCGACGACACCTTCATCGGCTTCGGCGGAAGTTCGAGTGTGGTAACCGGCCTCGACGGCACCGGAATCAGCGCCGACACCGTGTCGGTGAGCAACCAGCCGCTCGACGGTGATCCAGATACGCGGCCACGCGACTGCCTCGGTGAAAAAGCCAGCGGTGCGCGCATCGACAGCACCTTCTGGGTCGATGGCGATGCACACGAGCTCAAGTGCAAAAGCGGCGCGAAGAATCAGGCGTTGATCGGCAACGTTGCCGATTTTCAGGTCTGGTATCGCGTCCTCGCCGCAGCCAGCACCACCCGCCGCATGACCGCGAAGCAGGTCGACGCCGCCGGGCTCTGGAGTTCGGTCAAGTCGATCGAGATTTGTCTGGACTTGCAAGGCGACGAGGCCGGGCAGCCCGAGGTCGGCAGCTATGCGAACTGCCAGGGCGCCGACGCTCCGAGAGGTGGTCGCCTGCACCTCGTCTTTCGCAATGTCTTCGACTTGCGGACGCAAGGCACCTGATGCGCACGCCACGCTTTCGCCAGCAGGGCATTTCGCTGTTCGTCGTGATGGTGGTGTTGCTGCTGTCGATGCTGCTGGTGCTGTGGTCGTCGCGCACTGCCCTGTTCAACGAGCTGCTGACCGGCACCGACAGTGACTATCAACGCGCCCTCGAGGCCGCCCAGGCGATGTTGCGCGACGCCGAGTTCGACATCCAGGGTCAGAAGCCGGACGGCTCGGCGTGCGGCGGTGCCGGCTGCCGGCAACCGGTTCTCGATGCGAGCCAGGGTCGGGCCTTCTATCCCGAGAGCGCAAACGACTTTCAGGATCTGGACGCCGCGTTGGCAGCAAAGACGCCCTCATGCGTTGCCGGCATTTGCACGGCCACCAATGTAGCCGCCGAATTCTGGACAACGGCGACGGCATTGAACGCCATGAAAGCATCGGCCGCGACGTACGGCAAATACACAGGCGCGCAAGCCGGCGATGCGGGAAATCCATTGTTGAAGGCGACGGCAGGCGCCGACGCGAAGGCTTGGTACTGGGTCGAAGTGCTTCCCTACGACACCGCCTCGGCGATCGCAGCCGGCCCGGCCCAGACCTTTGCGCCGGACAGCACGCGGCCCAACATCTATCGCATCACCGCGGTCGCACAAGGACTCAAGCCGGGCACGCAAGCGGTCGTGCAGTCGGTCTTCGTCTGGAAAAAAGTCAGTTCGTGAGTCAGGCCGGCCGCTCGCGTCCGGCATACAAAAAAGAGGGGAGTCCGTATCAAAACAAAGCCACTGCTCGCGCTGCGTGCGCTGAGCCTTGTCATGCTTGCCATGACGCTCGCAGTCAACGCCGGAGCCGCGCCGATAACATTGAGCACGGCGCCGGCAGGCACCGCGTTCCGACAGCCCGCACCAAACGTCATCGTTTCGGTCGACGACTCGCGCAGCATGGATGTCTCGGGCATGGCCACGCTGCGCAGCGCCTTGAAGGACACCTTCTCGGAAGCCAATGTGCCGGACGGTTCGATCCGCCTCGCGTGGCAGGCGATGACGGGCTGCTACACGATCCCTGCAGGCGGCGATTGCAAAGGCCAGAACGCTTTGAGGGTGCTCGACGCCACGCAGCGCGATCGCTTTCGGCATTGGATCGACACGCTCGCGCCGCAAGGTGCCACACCTTCGCACCGCATGCTGTTCAACGCCGGCCAGTATCTGAAGTCGGCGCCGGGCGTCGACAGCCCTTGGGCCAGCGTGCCCGGCGCCAGGCAAGAGCCGATACTGAGTTGCCGCAAGGCCTACAACCTCTTCATGACCGACGGCGGATGGAACGATACGGCCTCATGGAGCGCGGCCGACAGCGCCGCGGCGCGAGCGATCGGCAACAGCGACGGAACGGCCGGCACGCTGGGCGACGGCAAAACGGTGTACGACGTGGCAAGCGACAGCACGGCGATCTATCGAGATGCTTTCGGCGCAAATGCACTGCCGACACTGTCGGATCTTGCGTTCCACTATTGGGCGACCGATCTGCAGCCGACCCTTGCCAACGATGTCCCCGCGAAAATCGTCCACAAGGGCGATCAGACGTTCACGAGCAACGGCGCCAGCAAAACGATCCGCGAGTTCTGGAACCCGCGCAACGACCCGGCAACCTGGCAGCACATGACGACCTACACGGTCGGGTTCAACGACGCAGCGAACTGGAATGCCTCCAGCGCCGCACCCAAGTTCGGCACCGACACCTGGACGGGTGGCGACTACGCCGCACTGATGACCGGCCGTGCCGGCTGGACCGACGCCATCGGCGCCGACGAGACCACGAGAATGCCGGAACTCTGGCACATGGCGCTCAACAGCCGTGGCAAGTTCGTGCCTGCGCCGACGGCAAGTTCGCTGGCCGCTGCGTTCAAGGACATCCTCGATTCGATTGCAGCCGACAAGTCCGCGCCGATCAGTTCGGTGTCGGTCAGTGCGAGTTCGACACGGCTCGACGCCGCAATGTTCGCCTCCACATACGACCCGTCGAACTGGAGCGGCGCCATTACCGCGCACAAGCTGGCCGCCGGAACAGGCATCGCATCTTCGGACGGCCTCTGGGGAACGGTGCCGGCGACGGCAACGAGCCCCGCCAAGCCGGTTTCGACGGCCACGCTGATGGACGATCCGGCCTTCTCGCCGAACACTCGCGTGGTCATGTCCGCAAGGCGCCCAGCGGCTACTGGAGACAGCACCGCCGTCAACGGCATCTCATTCGTATGGAGCGCACTTGCGACCGCGCAGCAACGCGCCCTCGACACATCGGGCGACGCGGTCGACGGCCAGGGCAAGCAAAGGCTGGCATTCGTGCGTGGCGATCGCAGCGACGAAGAATCCAGCGGCGGCAGTTTTCGAAACCGCGACTCGCGTCACGGCGACGTCGTCAACTCCAGGCCCTGGTATGTCGCCGGCAGGGCGAGCGCGGGCTA
>JAQGMP010000252.1 GCA_028292285.1 Variovorax sp.
GGCCGCGTAGGAAAGCGCCCCGACGAGCGCACGGGCGGCACGCATGCAATGGATGCGGGGTGCTCCTACAGCGGAGCGCGCCGGCACGACTGGCGCGGCGTATGACGGCCGGCATAGATTCAACGCATCCCGAGAGACCACTTCAGGAGCCCACCATGCCGGCCGACGCCATCAACGACGACGTACCCCGAACGCGCAGCGCCCGCGCCGGGCGAGCCACGGGCAACCGCGCGACCATCGACGACATCACCCACGGCAACATCGAGTCGATCCTGTGCCTCGAAGACGAAACGCACCGGAGCAAACCGGCGCTGTACCGCGCCGTCGAACGGGTCGCTCGTTTCTGCGGCACGGTCGCCTTTCTGTGGCTCAATCTCGGTGTTTTCGCGGTCTGGATCTTCATCAACCAGGTGGTCGCGAAGTTCGATCCCTATCCCTTCACCTTCCTGCTCTTCCTGGTGTCGATCGAGGCCATCGTGCTGTCGATCCTCATCCTCATCAGCCAGAACATGTCGGCCGAAGCCAGCGAGCGGCGGCATCACCTCGACTTGCAGATCAACCTGCTGAACGAACGCGAAATGACCGCTATGCTGCGGCTGGCCACGCACATGGCCGACAAATTGGGTATCGATGCCGACGCGCAGGCCGAGGTGGTGCACCTGTCGAAGAAGACGAAGCCCGAAAAAGTGCTGCACCAGATCGTCGATGCAGAAAACCACCACGGCCCGGCCAGGCCATGAGCGGCGCAGCGGCCGTCCGCCGGCCGTCCACCATCCGCCGTCGCGGCCTTCAGACGCGCTGCTGCTGCAGCTTCGGGTTCTTCGCGAACAGGTCGGCAGCCCAGTCGACGAACGCGCGCACCTTCGCGCTCAGATGCCGGTTCGGCGGGTAGACCACATGCACCGGCAACGGCGGCACCGCCCAGTCGGCCAGCACCTGCACCAGCTCGCCGCTCGCCAGATACGGCTCGGCGACGAAGGTGATGCACTGCGAAATGCCGAAACCGCCCAGCACCGCGCCGAGGTGCGCGTTGCCTTCGTTCACCGAGACGCGGTACGGCCCCGTGAGCTCGATCTGCTCGTCGCCCTTGCGGAACTCGTGCGGGTACACCCGGCGCGTGCTGCCCGAGAAGAAGCCGACCAGCAGGTGCCGCTTCTCGATGTCGTTCGGATGCATCGGCGTGCCATAGCGCTTGATGTAGGCCGGCGAGGCCGCCGTCACCCAGTTCAGGTTGCCGATGCGGCGCGCGACCAGCGACTGGTCGGTCAGCTCGCCGCCGCGGATCACGCAGTCGACGTTGTCGCTGATGAGGTCGACCGCGCGATCGCTCACACCCAGGTCGACCTGGATGTCCGGGTAGCGGTCGAGAAAGCCCTGCAGCGCCGGCAGGATGACGAGCCGCGCCACCGAGGTGCCGACGTCGATGCGCAACCGCCCGGTCGGATTGGCCTGCGCGTTGGTCATGCTGGCCTCGATGTCGTCGAAGTCGTTCAGCAGGCGCGCGGCGCGCTCGAAATAGGCGGCGCCGTCGGGGGTGACGGTGACGCGGCGCGTGGTGCGGTTCAGCAGCTTCACGCGCAGGTGCGCCTCCAGCCCCTGGATCTGTTTGGTGACCGTGCCCTTGGGCAGGCCGAGGGAATCTGCGGCACGGGTGAACGTGCCGGCTTCTACAACGCGAACGAAAACCCGCATTGCCTGGATCTGGTCCATAGAGGTGCTCCTGGCAGCGCGCGGCATGACTTGCCGGCGGAGCGAATTCTCACATGGCGTTTTCGGCCGATTGTTCTTCGATTGGAAACAGAGTAAGGATAAGGAGGGCCTTTTTCGACACACGCTGCGACTTATATTCAATCCATCGCCGGTTTTCCTCGCCGGCTTGTCCACCTTACCTTCAGGTCCACCATGTCACCCCGTTCAATGCCCAAGTGTGCTGACGCCTCCGCCGATGCTTCCGCTGCCGCGGTGACAGCGAACGCCGTCGACATGGCCGACATCACGATCGCGCTGCCCGGCCGCGAGCCGGTGCAGGCTCGTACATACGGCCTGAAGCAACGCGGTGTGACCTCGCCGCTGGTGCTGCACTTTCATGGTGGCACCTTCACCTGTGGTGGCCTGGACAGTGGGCGGATGGTCGCGGGGCTGCTGCAAGGCGCCGGTGCCGTCGTGGTGTCGCTGGCCTACCCGCTGGCGCCGAAGTACCCGTTCCCGGAGCCCATCGAAGTCGCCTACGCGGTGCTCGAATGGCTGTACGGCCAGCGCGTCAAGCTGGCCGGCAAGGGCGCACCGGTGTTCCTCGCCGGTGAAGAGGCCGGCGGCAACTTGGCGGCCGCCGTGGCGTTGATCGCACGCGACCGCGGCCATCCGCCGCTGGCCGGCCAGATCCTTTTGTCGCCGATGCTCGACCCGTGCGCGGGCACCGCGTCGCTGCGCGAAACGACAGGCGACGCGACGCAGTGCAAGTGGGCGGCAGGATGGCAGCAATTTCTGAGCAGCCCGAAAGACGCGGTGCACCCGTACGCGGTGCCCGGCGCCTCGATGCGGCTGGGGCAGATCGCCCCGACGCTGGTGCTGGTCGGCGACGACGACCCGATGCGCGACGAGGCGCTGACCTTTGCGAGGCGGCTGCGCGAAGCCGGCAACCCGGTCACGAGCAGCGTGCTGCCCTCGGCGACCAACTGGCCCGATGCCTTGTCCGACCCCGCAGCCTCGGAGTGCGTTTGCGGTGCCACGGTGAAGCAGCACTTTCGCGAGTTCTTCAATGCTTCTGCGCCGCTTTCCGCAGATCCGGTTGCAGCGTCCGCAACGCCGCCGCCAGTGACGAAGCCTGCAAGGCTGCAGACCTCCAAAACCGGCTGACGCCGGGTCCCACCTCCCGCTTTTCGCGGTAGCCGGCGATCCCGGCCACCGACCTGCTTCCTGGTGCCACAGCACCGGGCTGGCAACGCTTTTTTCGCAACATTCACGAAGCATTCACGAAGTCATCACGAGGACGAACCATCATGTCTAAAAACGAACTTTCTTCGCTGGCCCGCAAGGGTCTCTGGCCCACTGTCACGGGTCTCACCGCATTGCTCGCCATCGCTGGCGCGGCGCTCGGCTTGCCGTACCTGAAGGCCGAGGCCGGCAACGTGCCCGTCGCCGCCGCGCCGCAAGGCATTCCGGTTTCAGTGGCCGCTGTGGCCGAAAACGACGTCGCCGGCTGGAACGAGTTCTCGGGGCGGCTCGAAGCGGTCGAACGCGTCGACGTGCGCTCGCGTGTGGCCGGTGCCGTGCAGTCCGTGCACTTTCGCGAAGGCGCTCTCGTGAAGGCGGGCGACCTGCTCATCACCATCGACCCGGCGCCTTACGCGGCCGACGTGGAGCGTGCCGCTGCGCAAGTCGCCGCAGCGCAAGCCCGCGTGTCGCAAGCTGCCAGCGAGCAGGCCCGCGCCAAGCGTCTGTGGGACGAGCAGGCCATCGCGCAACGCGAGTTCGAAGAGCGCGCCAACACCCGCAATGAAGCCGATGCCAACCTGCGCGCCGCGCAAGCGTCGCTGCAGACCGCGAAGCTGAGCCTCGGCTACACGCAAGTGCGCGCCCCCGTGTCGGGCCGCATCGGCAAGCTCGAAGTGACCGTCGGCAATCTGGTGGCCGCCGGCCCCGGTGCGCCTGTGCTCACCACGCTGGTGTCGGTCAGCCCGATCTACGCGAGCTTCGATGCCGACGAAGGCGTGATCGTGCGCGCACTCAAAGACGTGGGAACCGCCGGCAGCAGCGCGCGCGGCCTGATCGAGAACATCCCGGTGCAGATGGGCACGGCCGCCACCGACGGCACGCCGTGGCTCGGCAAGCTGCAGCTCATCGACAACCAGGTCGATGCCAAGAGCGGCACGGTGCGCGTGCGCGCCGCCTTCGACAACGCCGACGGTGCGTTGATGCCCGGCCAGTTCGCCCGCATCCGCATGGGCCAGGCGCGTACCGGCAAGGCGATGCTGGTGAGCGAGCGTGCGATCGGCACCGACCAGAGCAAGAAGTTCGTCATGGTGATCGG
>JAQGMP010000331.1 GCA_028292285.1 Variovorax sp.
GTTGAGGCGCGCATACTGCCCTCACTGAACGGTATTCAGCACGGCGCTCCGCGGCGTGTTTCCTGGCAGAGGCATCAGCAACCGAAAGAAGGTCATGTCCACGCCGTCATCGAACCTTCTCCTGGACCACCTGTCGCGCCCGCTTCGGTCAGCCGTCATGGCGCTGGCCGTACCCCGTAACCTGAGCCGGTCCCAGATCCTCTGCGAGGCCGGTCTGCCGACGCAATATGTGTACTTCCCGACCGGCAGCTATGTGTCGCTCATCACCCAAAGCCCCGGAAGCCCAGGCGTCGAGGTCGGCATGGTCGGCCGCGAAGGCCTGGTCGGGGCCCATGTGGTGCTCGGCGTGCTGAAGCAACCGCTGCATGCCGTGGTGCAGGGGGAGGGCGAGGCGCTGAGGATTCCGGTGCGCGCCTTTCGCAAGCTGCTGACCGATCACCCTGCCTTGCAGGCGATGCTGCAGAAGTACCTGTACGTCCTCATGGCGCAGCTGGCCACGTCCGCGGGCTGCCAGCGCTTTCATGAGATCGGACCCCGGCTGGCGCGCTGGTTGCTGATGAGCCAGGACCGGGCGCAATCCGACCGCTTCCAGCTGACCCAGGAGTTTCTTGCCTCCATGCTCGGCGTGCGACGGGTCGGCATCACCGTGGCTGCCACCGGCCTTCACGAGCGGGGACTCATCGAGTACCACCGTGGCGCCATGCACGTCGTCGACCGGCGTGGACTCCAGAAAGCTGCCTGCCAGTGCTACGCGGCGGACACAGACTCGTATGCGTCGATGCTGGGCTGAACCGACCGGACCATCCCGGCTGGCTGGCGTGGCTTCCGTCACCTTTTGTCAGGCGACCGACTGATTGCTATTTCAGTGATTGCACTGCCGGCAACAGCCGGTCGTACTCCTCTTTGACCACGGCGTAGCACTCGCAGGTGCGCGCTTCCAGTCCCGGCCTGTCCAATATCGTGATGCGGCCACGCGCGTAGCGGATCAGATTGCTTTGCTTGAGCTTGTTGGCGGCCTCGCTGATCCCTTCACGTCGCACACCATGCGTGTGGCTGATGAGTTCCTGGGTCAAAACCAGCTCGTCGCCGTGCAGGCGGTCCAGGCTGAGCAGCAGCCAGCGGCACAGCTGCTGCTCGATCGCGTGGTGCCGGTTGCACACGGCAGTCTGCGACATCTGGGCAATCAACGCCTGCGTGTAGCGCAGCAGCAGGCGCATGACATGTCCCTCCGCGCTCGAACTCCGCCCGCAAGGCTTTGGCCGGCAGCCGGTACCCGTAGCCGGCACTCTGCACCACGGCGCGGCTGGTGGCGGAGCCACCGCCCATGAACAGCGAAACGCCTACGGCGCCTTCGTTGCCAACCACTGCGATCTCGGCCGCGGCGCCCGAATCCATGACGTGGAGCAGCGAGACGATGGCCGTGGTCGGGAAGTAGATGTGCGTCATCGTTTGGTTTGCCTGCGACATCGTCCATGCCGAGGGCATCTCGACATACTCGAAGTCGGCGAACCAGCGCGCGCGCTCCTGAGCCGTCAAAGCAGCCAGCAGGTGGTTGTCCTGGATGGATCCGGTGTGGGTTGACAACGACATGTGCGAATCCTGAAAGAGGGGGTTGGCGACGCAATCCACATGGTGCGCTCGCGTACACACAACAGGCTTGGAATAAAACGCGCATCCACATTTATTTTCTGCCGACCGGTCAAGAGGGCCGTACGTCGCGTAAGTCGCCCACGCATATATTCCTACTAAAGTGTGGCAACGCGCTGACGACGGAGCCACGATGGAGTAGACAACTCTCTGCTAAAAGAACGAAACGTCTCGACATTGACATAGCATTCAAGCTGGTGTCGACGTAATCTTAGGTCTGGCTATGTTTTATAGCGTACATAGTTCAAATGTCATGGACGTCGAGGACTACGCAGCCAACGCCGTTTCACGCATGCGTTCAGTTGGCATGCGTGTCGACGCTATGTCAAAGGACATTGATCCCCATGAATCGCCTCACCTTTGTCGTCGCAGTCGACCCCATCATCCGTGAATAGTTGATGCCCAGCCTGGTCGACCTGGCAGCGGCTGACTTGGTCGGCTTTGCTGAGAACGAGTCCGACGCCATACGCTGGCTCACCGGTAAACGCAACGCATGGGACGACGCGGTGATCGACCTCTTTCTCAAACAAGGGAACGGCCTCGGCATGCTGGCAGCAGTGCGAACCCGGCGCCGCGGCCGGCGTGCGATCGTGCTGACGAACTATTGCACCGATTTCATGCGCACGTGGTGCAGCGCGTTGGGCGCCGAGGCTGTTTTCGACAAATCCACCCAGCTGGGCGAGTTCTTCGAGTACCTTCGGAGGAAGGTTGGCTCTAGGGCGCAAAGGCCGGACTCGTTCGTCCCATGAGCTCAGGGAGGCTTTCTTGGACGCGACACGGCGGCAAATAACGGCACGACCACCAACGTGCCGACAGCACTTGAGTGCATTCGTTGCGCACGTCGAGGAAGGATGGAAGGTGCCGTCCTTCCACGATCGTGCCAGCAGAGAGCAACGATCCGGTCTTCACCGGTCGGTATGCGATGCGCGACCTGCGAGGAGAGCGCACCGAGAGGCTTTGGGCAGTCACCTCAGACGATCATCCATGAATCAACGTGGCTGCGAAGCGCAAAGTTACCGCAGGCTTGCAATAACCGGAGGCTGGGTCTGCCTTCGCTGACGAGCGGCTTTTGGCCGCGTGTTTTCGGCACGCGAGTGGCGGCCCCCGAAAGGCCGTCTCAGTGGCTACTTGTTAGGAGTTCCCCATGCTATCGCTTGGCAAACGACGCTGGTGACAACCATGATCATTCTTGATTGTTTGGGACTGTGGAAGCAGAGTTTTAATTCCGTGCTGGTGCAAAGCAGACATGTCGGCTTCCCCGAACTTAGAGAAGGCCACCGATAGGCCCAACGGGCTGTAGCCGCTTAGAGCGTGCCAACCAGACGCTTCGAGTTAGCTTGTCTGTCTTCGGTAAGCGGATCGTTCGCCGCCCTCACAGCGTCAGGCCTTCAGGTTGCGCAGTGCAAGGTTGATGGCATTGACGTCGAACCCTTGCCGATCGAAAGGGCCTCCCGCCCAGCGCCACATTGCGATGTGTTCTTCGTGTGTCGGATCGGTGATCGCTCCAAGGAATTCCATGTAGCCGGCTGTTCCTCCGACGTCCTCTGGCGGGCATGCATTCCTGCCTGCCAAGCAGGTCGGCCACAGGTTGATCTCATTGGGCAGCATGCGACTCTCCACCTTCACGCTGTGCTGCCAGTGGTCACCGAAGTCATAGAGGTAGGTGAATTCATGTATTTCGTCGGGCAGCACCTTGCCCAGGCGCACGGGGGTTTCATCAAGTGGCGGCTTGTCTTCG
>JAQGMP010000339.1 GCA_028292285.1 Variovorax sp.
GAAGCCGTAGCAGAGGACTCGGCAGACGCAGCCTGCGCCTGAATCAGATCGAACGCGATGTTCAGCGCCGCCAGTACGGCGATGCGGTCGCGCGCCTTCACCTTGCCGGCGTCGCGGATCTTGCACATGGCAGCGTCGACGTGGTCGACGGCACTGCGCAGTTGCGACTCGCCGTCTTCGGGGCAACCGAGCAAATAGCTCTGGCCCATGATCTGTACTTCTATCTGCTTCATGCGGCGGAATCTTCAGGGGAGGGTGGGTCGGCCGGCAGCCGTTCGAGCAGCGCGTCGATGCGCGTCCGGGCGGCCGCGAGCCGCGATTTGAGCGCGTCGCGCTCCCGCGCCAGCACATCGACCTGTTCCTGCAACAGCGCATTGGTGCGTTGCACCTCTTCGTGGCGAACCAGAAGGCGCTCGACGCGCTCGGCGATCTGGTCAATGGGACTGGCAGCGGACATGGTTCGGGATTGTAGGTTCCCGCGATTGCAAGTTCTTTCAATTTAGAATCCGGCCCGTTGGTGCTCGCGCCGTGGTTCACGCGGCGCAGTTCAACGGGAAGCAGGAGCCGAGGCCTTCGCCACAACGAAGACCGGAGCCACCTGCGCTGCCCCCGCAACGGTCAAACAGACGATGACGGCGTTCACGCCGGCATCACTTTCCCCAGCAGCCACTGGGCGCCCTGAAACAGGCGCCTGGGAAGGCGGGTCGAGCACTCTGTCAGCCCGGATACCGGCCAACGAAGCGGCGAGCCGCGCGCGTCATCCTCTGGTGGTGCGTGCAGCCCGCCATCACGCTCAACCACCGGCGGGGAAGCCGGTGACGGGCATTGCTATCCGGTCTCTTCCAATGAAAACCAGTGTTTCCCTCGTTGCCGCCTTGCTGCAACTGCCCCTGTGCGCGCTCGCGCAAAGCGTCTCCACGCCGATGTCGCCGCCCATGTCGACACCCGGCTCGCCGCCAACGCTCAACGAAACCGTGGTCACCGCCAACCGCGTGCCGCAGCCGTTGTCGGAACTCGTCGGCGACGTGTCGGTCATCGACCACGACACCATCGAGCGCGCGGGCGCTGTCGGCGTTGCCGATTTGCTCAAGCGTCTGCCCGGCATCGAAATCACCCGCAACGGCGGCCCCGGCAACGCCACCAGCGTGTTCATCCGCGGCGCCGAGACGCGCTTTACTGCGGTCTACATCGACGGCGTGCGCGTCGATTCGCAATCGACCGGCGGCGCGACGTGGGAATCGATCCCGCTGTCGCAGATCGATCGCATCGAAGTGCTGCGCGGCCCGGCCGCCGCCGTCTACGGCTCGGACGCCATCGGCGGTGTGATCCAGCTGTTCACCAAGCGCGGCGACGGCGCAGCCGCGCCCTACGTCGGCGCCGGTTTCGGCAGCTATGGATTGCGCCGTGCCGAGGCCGGCATCAGCGGCTCGGCGGGTGTCGGCGGTGTCTTCGACTACGCGCTCGGCGTCACGCACGAAGAGAACCGCGGCTTCGACATCCAGCCCTGGAACAAGCGCACGGTGAGCAAGGACGGCTACACCAGTCCCGATCGCGACGGCTATCGCACCGACGCCGCCAACGCGCGGCTGGGCTTCCAGATCACGCCGGACCAGCGC
Organism: Variovorax sp.; assembly: GCA_028292285.1. Lineage (GTDB taxonomy): Bacteria > Pseudomonadota > Gammaproteobacteria > Burkholderiales > Burkholderiaceae_C > Variovorax. The sequence goes on from JAQGMP010000339.1 coordinate 1,617, forward strand.
ATCGAAGCATCGGTGCTCTACAACGACCAGCAGTCGCGCTACGACACATCGTCGCGCACGCTGCCGCGGCTGCCGAACATCTTTCCGGACGACATCAACTACAACCGCCTGCGCACGGCCGGCATTTCGTGGCTCGCCAAGTGGAACGACATCTACAGCACGCGCGTGCAGGTGACCGACGAGTCGAGCGTCTACGAGACCGAGCCGTCGTACTACAGCACCAAGACGCAACTGCGCGGCTACCTGTTCCAGAACGAGTTCCGCTTCGGGCCGCACCTCGTCACGGCCACGCTGGAGCGCCGCGAAGATGGCCTGGTGAATGCAGCGACGAGCCTGACCAGCAAGACACTCGACCGCGACCGTTCGCAAAATGCGGTGTCGCTCGGCTACGGCTACGTACAGGGGCCACACTCGCTGCAACTGCATGCGCGGCGCGATGACGACAGCGAGTTCGGCGGCAAGACCACCGGCAGCGCGGCTTACGGCTACGCGATCACGCCGCAATGGCGCGCTACCGCATCGGCCGGCACGGCATTCCGCGTGCCCACGCTGTACCAGCGCTTCAGCGAATACGGCCTCTCCAGCCTGAAGCCCGAGTCGAGCCGCAATGTCGAGCTCGGCCTGCGCTGGACCGGTGCCGCCACCAGCGCCGGCATCGTCGCGTACCGCAACAAGGTCGACGACCTGATCACCTTCGACAGCACCGCCCGCGGTTGCGTCAGTGCTTTCGGCTGCTACGGCAACACGGCACACGCCGAATACCGCGGCGTGACGCTGTCGGCCGACCACCGCATCGGCGATGTCACGCTGCGCGGCTCGCTGGACTTCCAGGACCCGCGCGATCTGGGTACGGACATGCTGCTGGCGCGCCGATCGAAGCGGCATGCGAGCTTCGGCGCCGACTGGCAAGTCGCAGGCTGGACGCTCGGTGCCGAGGTGCAGACCTCGGCCCGTCGCTTCGACGACGCTGCGAACACCACCGTGCTGGGCGGCTACACGCTGCTGAACCTGGTGGCCAGCACGCAACTGGCGCGCGACCTCACCTTGCTGATGCGCGTCGACAACGCCGGCGACAAGGACTACACGTTGGCGCGCGGCTATGCCATGGGCGGCCGGCAAGGTTATGTCGGGCTGAAGTGGACGCCACGATAAGCACGACGAACGCGCTGCAGCGGGCCGCGGTGCTCGTGGCTGCGCCTGCCTCGGGGCAGGGCAAGACCACCGTCGCCGCGGCACTTGCGCGACTGCACACACGACAAGGCCGCACGGTTCGCGCCTTCAAATGCGGACCGGATTTTCTGGACCCGCGCTGGCTCGCGCTGGCGACCGGCGCGCCGGTGCATTCGCTCGATTTGTGGATGACCGGCGAGGCCGATTGCCGGCGCCGCCTTCGCATCGCGGCCGAGTCGGCCGACCTCGTCATCGTCGAAGGCGTGATGGGGTTGTTCGACGGCGACCCGAGCGCGGCGGACCTCGCCGTGCGCTTCGGTTTGCCCGTGCTCGCGGTGATCGATGCCCACGCCATGGCCGGCACCTTCGGCGCGCTCGCGTGGGGATTGCAGAGCTTTGGGCCCGGCTTGCCGTGGGCCGGCACGCTCGCCAATCGTGTCGCGAGCGAACGGCATGCCGGCATGCTGAAAGACGCGCTTCGAGATTCGTCGCAATGGATGGGCGCGCTGCCGCGTGGTGCCGATTTCGCCTTGCCCGAGCGACATCTGGGCCTGGTCGCGAGCGACGAGATGGGCGACGCGATGGCGCGGCTCGATGCGGCCGCCGATGCGTTGGCGCTCACGCCGCTCGGCCAGTTGCCGATCGATCGTTTGCCGCAGGCGAGCTTTGCATTCGCGCCACCGCAGCCTGCTGAAACCTGTGCGCCGCTGCTCAAGGGCCGCACCATCGCGATCGCACGCGACGCGGCTTTTTCGTTCATCTATCCGGCCAATCTCGAGGTGCTCGCCGCACTCGGGGCGCGGCTCGTTTTCTTTTCGCCGCTGGCTGGCGACCCGCTGCCGGCGTGCGACGCACTCTGGTTGCCCGGCGGCTATCCGGAACTTCACGCGGACGCACTGGCGCGTTGCGAAGGACTTCGCGCCGGGCTGTGGGCGCATGTCGACGCCGGCAAGCCGATCTGGGCCGAATGCGGCGGCATGATGGCGCTGTTCGACGAACTGGTCACGGCCGACGGCACCGTGCATCCGATGTGGCGCCTGTTGCCGGGCCGCGTCACGATGCAGAAGCGGCTGGCCGGACTCGGGCCGCAACAACTCGACATCGAAGGCCCTGGAGCTCATACCTTGCGCGGACACACCTTCCACTATTCGACCTGCGAGACGACCTTGCCGCCGCTGGCGCGCACGGCACGGCCCGGTGCCGATGCCGCTGTGGGCACGCGAGCGGGCGAGGCCTTCTACGTGCACGGTTCGATTCGCGCGAGCTACTTCCACGCGTGGTTCGCTTCGAGCCCGGAAGCGACGGCGCGGCTCTTCGGCGATGCGCCGATCGAGGCTGCGCATGGTTGACGCGGCTGGCATCGCCGGCACGCCTGCGACAGGTAGCGAGTTCATCCTCGGTGGCCAGAAGAGCGGCAAGTCGCGCCGCGCCGAACAGCGCGCGGCCGGCTGGCTTGCGTTGTCGCCCAGTCATCGTGCGGTGCTCGTGGCCACCGCCGAAGCGCACGACGACGAGATGCGCGAGCGCATCCTGCGCCATCGACGGGACCGTGCGATCCGCGTCCCCGGCATGTCGACCGTCGAAGAACCTTCGGCGTTGGCCGAAGCCATCGCGGCGCATTCCGCGCCCGACACGATGGTGGTGGTCGACTGCCTCACGTTGTGGCTCACGCATCTGTTGATGCCGTACACGCTGCTCGTTCCGACGGCGGCCACCGTGGCGCCGGTCGACGAGACACGGCGCATCGCGGCCGTCACCGACGCCATTCGCGGCGCCCGCGGCCCGGTCGTCCTGGTCGGCAACGAGATCGGCCTCGGTGTCATCCCGCTGGGCGGCGAGACGCGGAGCTTCGTCGACGCACTGGGCCGGCTCAATCAGGACGTGGCCGCCGCATGCGATCGCGTCACGCTGATGGTGGCCGGCTTGCCGCTCACGCTGAAAGCAC
>JAQGMP010000374.1 GCA_028292285.1 Variovorax sp.
TTCATCGCGTCCCATCCGAGTCCCTTGGGGTACGTCCAGACCCGCCTCGGCATGCCGTGCAGGCCCAGCAGGTGCATCGGAAAAAACGCGACGTTGAAGCCGATGAAAAAAAGCCAGAAGTGCCACTTGCCGAGCGTCTCGCCGAGCAGGCGGCCGGTGAACTTGGGAAACCAGTAATAGATGGCGCCGAACAGCGGAAACACCGCGCCGCCGAGCAGAACGTAATGCAGGTGCGCGACGACGAAATAGGTGTCGTGCACTTGCAGATCGATCGATACCGAAGCCAGCATCAAGCCCGTCATGCCGCCCGCCACCAGGATGACGAAGAAGGCGAGCACGAAGTACAACGGCGTCTTGAAGTCGAGCCGGCCGTTCCACAGCGTGGCGATCCAGCAGAAGATCTGCACGGCGGACGGCACCGCGATGGCCAGGCTCGCCGCGGTGAAAAACGCCTTGCCGACCTCGGGCAGGTTCGTCGCGAACATGTGGTGCACCCACAGCCCGAACGCCAGAAAAGCCGTGGCGATCAGCGCCAGCACCATGGCGGTGTAGCCGAACACAGGTCGCCGGGCGAAGGTCGGGATGATCGACGAGATGAAGCCGAGTGGCGGGATGAAGATCAGGTACACCTCGGGGTGCCCGAAGAACCAGAACAGGTGCTGCCACAGCAACACGTCGCCGCCGCGCACCGGGTTGTAAAAGTGCGTGCCGACCAGCCGGTCGAGGATGAGCGCGGTGCTCCCGAGCATCACCGAAGGCATCGCGAACAGGACCATGAACTGCGTGACCAGCGTCGCCCACACGAAGAGCGGCATTCGGCCCAGCGTCATGCCGGGCGCGCGCATCTTGAAGATCGTCGTGATGAGCACGATGGCCTCCAGCAGCGCCGAGAGTTCGGTGAAGGTGATCATCTGCGCCCAGATGTCGACGCCCTTGCCCGGCGAGTAATCGGACGATGCCAGCGGCACGTAGCTGAACCAGCCCGCGTTGGGGCCGGAGCCCAGCACGAAGCCCGCATAGAGGAACACGCCACCCATGACGAAGATCCAGAACGCGAAGGCGTTCATGCGCGGGAACGCCACGCTGCGCGCGCCGATCATCAGCGGCACCAGGGAGGTGGCCACAGCCTGCATCACCGGCACGGCGAACAGGAACATCATGGTCGTTCCGTGCAGGGTGAAGAGCTGGTTGTAGAACTCCGGGCTCACGAGGTGCAGTTGGGGCCGCGCGAGTTGCAGGCGCATCACCAGCGCGAGGATGCCGCCGAGCAGAAAGAAGACGAAAGTCGCGACCATGAACCGGCACGCGATGGTCTTGTGGTTGATGGCCGCCAAGCGGCCGCGCCAGCCGGGTGGATCGCTCCATGTGTCGTGCAAGGCCTGCAGCACCTGGGCGCTTGCACCGGGACCGTCGCGCAGCCGAGGGTGAGAGACGCTGGCGTTCATCGCAGGCCGCCGAGGTACGTGACCAGCGCCCGGATATCGTCGGGCGCAAGCTGGCTGGACGGCATGGTGGCTCCGGGCTTGAGCGACTGCGGATCGCTGATCCACGCTGCCAACTTCGCGGGCTCGTTGGCGACGGTGCCGGCGGCCAGCATGGCGCGGCCTCCCACGTGTGTGAGATCAGGGCCGAGCGAACCCGCCGCCGAGGTGCCGCGCACCGTGTGGCACTGCGCGCAGCTGGAAGAGAGAAAGAGTGCCTGGCCACGCCGGGCGTCGACGTTCGCACCGGTGCTGCCGTCACGGGCCGGATCGAGTGCCGGCGCCTGCTGCGCCGCACGCCACCGGGCATAGGCGTCCGGCGGGTCCGCGCTGACGTTGAACGCCATCAGCGCATGCTCCAGCCCGCAGAACTCCGCGCATTCGCCGCGGTACGTGCCGGCTTTGTCCGCCTGGATCACCAACTGCGTGCTGCGTCCGGGGAGCATGTCCTTCTTGCCGTGCAGGCTCGGCACCCAGAAGGTGTGGATTACGTCGGTGCTCGTCAGTGAAACGATCACCGGAATGCCCACCGGCACATGCAGTTCGCTGGACACCGCGAACTCGGGCTTGCCTCGCGCATCGAGGTAGCGTGCCTCCCACCACCATTGTTGGGCGGTCATCTCGATGCGCACGGCGTCGGTCACGGGCAAGCGCGAGAGCGAGCGATCGGTCAGCATGTCGGCGCCGAGCAACGTGATCAGCAACACGGCCGACAACACGCTGGCGCCGAACACCCAGCGGCGGGCCGTGCGTTCGTGCCCGACGAGCGCATCCGGAGGCATCGTCCGCGGATCTGGCGTCTCTCGGTGCGGCGCGCGGTGCATCGCGATCAGGAGCGCTATCAGAATGGCCGCGAACACAGCCATGCAGATCCAGAGCGTCAATTGCCAAAGGTCGTGTATCCGCGCGGCTTGAATGCCGGCCGGCCGCAATGCGCTGTGGCCTGCAGGGCCGGACAGTAAGCCGCCAAAGAATGCGCCGATCTCCCCCGCGCGCCAAGCCGATTGCGCCCCGACACACAAGTATGAACCGACGAGACACAATGGGTTGCCCACCTCAGACCTTTGTAGTTATCGCTTTTTCTTCTATCAAAGCAAATCGCTGTTGCCAAGCAGCCATGGACCCATTGGTACGTGCGCCGTTGCTGACTCGCAAAGGGGTCGGACAGCATCCGCGGGCAAAGATCCGGCGACCTCAGACCTTGGCCCTCCAACACACGCTGCGCGCGAACGCCTCAGACGGCGACAGCCGCGAGCCGACAAACAACGACTCACGGCGTCGGAGGTCCCAACCTATTGCAAATTCCGATCATGTGCGTTTGCAAGTTCGGTCGGCAGCGACCTCATCGATTCGGATCCCGCCGTTGCGCACGACCGTCTTCACATGCGGGGTTTGCAGCGAGGCGGGCGGCGGCCCAGCAGCAACCCGCGGCCATCGAAGAGCCATCAACAGGCAGTCTGACCGAAAGGCCGAACCCTCCGTGCTTCGTTCCAGCGCTTTCACCCCGGTCTCCTCGCGCCTGGCCGCCGCGACGACGGAACGCATGCGTTCGCGCGCGCGAAGCGAAGCCGCTTTGGCAAGGCGCCGCAAACCCAACGCCCGCCGTCGCTTCAGGCCGCACCCTGCGCCCGTGGTAGTTCCACGCTCGAACCGTCCAGCCAGAGCGCCGTCCCCGGCCAGCAGCCCAGCGCGCCGGCAAGCGCCAATGCGCCATCCCGGACTTCCACGAATTGGTCTGTCAGCACGTTCTTGAATCGCGTTCCATCGGGCCACGCGGACATCTCGATCCTGGTGTCTCCCCACACTGCGGCAGGCGCCGAAAAAGTCGGGGCTGCCGCCCCCGTGTCCGGAAATATCCGGCTCAAGAAACGGCCGGCGACAACGATCAGAGAACGGCCCTCAAGGTTTCGGGCAAACGCTACCGCGTTATCGACTTTGTCCCCCCTCACGGAGAGCGCGACGTAATCGCCGTCACGAAAGAGGGCGGGGTCCTTCGCCCTCAGCGAGAGCAACCGGAAAATCGTCCAAAGTTTCGCGCGGCCGTCCTGCGGACTGCCCAGCGCTTCAGGGCCGCATCCTCCCGCCTCGCATAGCGCGTCGAGCGCGCGCTCCCGTGCTTGAAAGTCGACGGGTCGCCGATTGTCTGGATCGACCAGGCTCAGATCCAGGAGTTCATTGCCCTGATAGAGATCCGGAACGCCAGGAGACCCATATTTCAGCAGCATCAGGCTGAGGCTGTTCCAAGCGCCGTACCGGCCGAGCGACTCTGCCAGCGCCTGCGCTTCGGAGAGAAACTGATTTCCCTCGAGCGTTCCAAGGAGCGCATCGACGAATGCGCGAAGTGGCGCTTCGTAATGGCCGTTGGGTTGTGTCCAGCGGGTCTGCGTCTTGGACTCGCGGATGGCCTTTTGCATGTATTGCTGGATACGCTCCCTGTAAGAAGGCAGCGACTGCTCATCGAGGCCGCCGGCCGGCAGCGTACCGAGCAAGGTTTGATAAAGGAGGTATTCATCGACTTTCGAGGGAGAGCGCGCGCCGCCTTGCGCGGCGGCGCGCACCGCGTTGTTCAACAGGGCCCAACGTTGCAGAACCTCGGACCAACGCTCCGGCATCTCCGACAGCACGTCCAGCCGGCAGCGTACGTCCTCAGACCGTTTGTTGTCGTGGGTCGAGGTGGCCAACATGGTATGCGGCCAACGCAAGGCGCGGTCTGCGCTTGCTTCATGGAATGCGCGCGACGTCAGGCCGAACGTGGCCGGTTCGCCGCCAACTTCGTTGAGCGAGGCCAGCGGAAAGTACCTGTAGAAGGCGGTGTCCTCCACGCCCTTGGCAGCCACGGGCGCGGTGAATTGCTGGAACCGGACGGCGAAGCGCAACGCGCGTGCGCGCAAAGCGTCGGGCGCTCCCTCCAGTGTCCTGCCGAGCAGCGTGCGTTCGACGAAGTCAAACACCGAAAGGTCGAGTTCGTCGCTTTCCGCCTTAGCCTCTTCAATGGCAGCATGGATGAAGCGAAAATCCTGCTGGGAGGCAGACTCGATGACGTACGTCCGGTAAACCGTCATGCAAGCAGCCGTGTCCGATAGCGCGCGGCGGATGGCGTTGAGCGTGTAGTCGCGCGTGCGCGGCTCCGCTCGTGCTATGCGCACCAGTTCCGTGGACAGCACGTTCAGTTCGGACGAGAGTCCGACACGAATGATCCCGCGCTTGCCCTCGCGAGAGAGTTCGTCGAAGCTCGCCACCTGGCCCGTGAAGTCCCGCCAGATCTCTCCGAAGCGGCTCGCCGACGCGGTGTCGACGAGCACCCCGTTGGCGACGTTGGCAAAGCGGTAACCTGTGGTGCCGTGGATGGCCCAGCTTTCGGGTACCTCCTCGCCAGCGGCGGCGATCTTTTCTGCAACGACGTACAACGGCCGGGCGGGGCGTTGGGCTGCTGACTCGCTGCCCGAGGGCAATCTCAATCCGACGCGCCGAGCGAAGCCAGATTGCAGTTGCCTGAAATATCCCGCGGGATCGCGCAGCCCGTCGGGGTGATCGATGCGCAAGCCGTCCACGGTGCCCTCTGCCGCAAGGTCCAAGGCAAAGGCCTGGGTCGCTTCGAACACCTGGCTGCGTTCCATGCGCAGCGCGGCCAGTTCGTTCACGTCGAAAAATCTGCGGTAGTTGATTTCGTCCGACGCCACGCGCCAGAACGCGAGTCGGTAGGACTGAGCGTCGATGAGCCGGGCCAGCTCCTCGCGCCCGGCCCCGGAATTGAAGTGAGACAGCGCGCACTGGACGGCGGCTGTGACATCAGGCTTGTTGGCAAGGAGTTGGACAAGCGATTGCTTGAGCGACATCATGGCGGCACGCCAGACCAAGAGGTTTTCCTCTGCCTGCAAAGCGGAGTTGCTGGGCAGTCGGGCAAACGCCTCGGCCAGCGCCTCCAAGGCCTGCGTTGATGTGGATGTCAGTTTCGATGCGTCGCTCGCTGCCCTGGCCCAAACCGCGGCGCTGCTGACCGCGGCCACGGGGAAGACATGATCGAAATATTTCAACACCAGCGATCCGTTGGCGGCGTCAAGAGCGAGGCTGAATTCTCCCCGTTCCAATGCCTCTCCGTAGTGATCACCAAGCACTGGCAACAACACTTTGCCTTCCAGCTGGGGGTTCAGAGGATGCCAGTCGATGTCGAAGTACTCTGCGTACTCGGACTGTTCGCCGTTCTCCAAAACGTCCGTCCACCAGGGGTTGTCTGGTCCCACACCCATGTGGTTCGGAACGATGTCCAGCAGCTGGCCGAGTCCGTGGGCGCGGAGGGCGGCCGAGAAGCGGGCGTAGCCTTCTTCCCCGCCAAGTTCCGGATTGACCTCGTTGTGGGCGACGACGTCGTATCCATGAAGGCTCCCGGGCCGGGCGCGCTGGATCGGTGAGCAGTAGACGTGACTGACACCCAAGCGCGCGAGGTAAGGAAGAATCCGCACAGCATCGTCGAAGGTGAAATCCTTGTGAAGCTGCAGCCGGTATGTGGCGCGTGGTATGGCCGCGTTGAACACGGAGGTCACCTGCTTGGGCGCCAGAGTGTCGGCATCGACGGTTGACTCAGCCATGCGCGGATTCCTGAAAGCAGCAGTGGACTGCGCCACGATCGAGCATCAGCTTGCCAGGGCTCGACGGACGGACGCCTGCGCTGTAAACCGTGGTTCCACGAGGCAATGCCACCGGCGCGGAGGGGCCGGCGCCGAAGTGAGCAAGCAGGCGCCAGCAGCGCTCAACACCCTCTGGTCCAGCAAACTTCCATTCCACATGGAGCGTGCCGTCGGCGGTCGCGTCGAACTTTCCTCCTTGGTACGGAGTGTCCAACAGCGGGGCTAGTCGTTCACGCCGCAGTCCGAGCAGCAGCTTTGCCTCCGCCAGCCAGTCAGCGTGCGGCTCGCGCAAGCGTTCATCCCAGTCCAGCTTAGACGCAAGAAACGTTGATTCGTCACTTGGATCGGGCACGGCGTTTTCACCCTGCTCGCCTGTGAACCCGCCAAAATGACTGAACTCCTTTCGACGTCCTTCTGTCACGGCGCGCGCCAGTTCCGGCCCGAAGTCGCAGAAGAATTGGAACGGCGTGGTGGAGGCAAACTCCTCGCCCATGAAAAACATGGGAACGTGCGGTGACAGCAGAACGCAGGCTCGAGCCGCGCGCAACAACGTCCATTCGCCAAGGGCATGAATGCGTTCGCCCAATGCGCGATTGCCGATCTGGTCGTGCGTTTGCAGGAAGGACACGAAAGCCAAGCCTGGCAGGTGAGCGCTTTGCTCGCCACGATGTTTGCCGTTCAGGAAGGTCGATGCCTGACCCTGGAAGATGAAGCCTTCTGCCAAGGCACGTCCGAACAGTTGCAGGGGCTGCGCCTGGTAGTCGGCGTAGTAGCCCTCGGTTTCGCCCGTGGATAAAACGTGAACGGCATGATGAATGTCATCGTTCCACTGCGCGGTGGCCTTTGTGGGACGGCCGTTCGAGCGTTCCAGCAGCGAAGCCCGATTTTCTTCATTCTCGAGAATGATATGGACGTGTCGATTGGCACCCGGGCCCGAGCGCACGGCGGCGATGATTTCCTCGATGATGAAGACCGGCGAAGTGTCATTGATGGCATGCACGGCATCCATGCGCAGTCCATCGAAGCGGAATTCCTCAATCCAGTACAAAGCGTTCTGCACGAAGAAGTCGCGCACGTTTCGCGAGTTGTCCCCATCGAAATTGATGGCGGCGCCCCACGGCGTCTGGTGTTCCGGATTGAAGAACTGCGGACAGTACGCCGGAAGGTAGTTTCCCTCGGGGCCGAAGTGGTTGTAGACCACGTCGAGCAGTACCATCAATCCGTGCCCGTGGGCAGCATCAATGAACTCGCGAAGGGCTTTCGGCGTACCGTACGACGCATCGGGTGCGAACATCAGTACCCCGTCATAACCCCAGTTTCGCTTTCCCGGAAAGTCCGCGAGCGGCATCAGTTCAATTGCCGTGATGCCAAGCTCAGCCAGCTCGCCAAGCCTGTCCTGCGCAGCGGCGTACGTGCCCGCGGCCGTGAACGTTCCTACGTGAAGTTCGTAGACGACAGCTTCACTCCAAGGCCTGCCTCTCCAATCCGGGTGCCGCCAGTCGTGGTGTGGATCAACCACCTCACTGGCGCCGTGCACATCGTCCGGATTGAATCTGGAGGCGGGATCGGGCAGCCGAGCACCATCGGGCAGAACGAAACGGTACCGGTCGCCACCCCGAGCATGTGGGACCTCGGTGTCGTGCCATCCGTCCGCATGGCTGCGCATGGTGTAACTGCCCGATGCCGGGCCGCTCTCAACGTCAAGGATGACGGCTTCGGCTGCCGGCGCCCACAGTGTGAACCGAGCGCCGTCACGAGTCAGGCTCGCGCCGAAGGTCAGATGTGAATTGGTCAACTGCTCTGCTTTCTAAGGAAAATGGATGCGGATGCTGCGCGCGTACTCCTTTGTGCGGGTTGCCGCGACTTGGCAGCGTGTGGCTTGTACGTCACCTGCGGTAGGCGAATACCGCCATCACCGCTTCTCTGACGGCGGCGCCGATGACCTCGAGCCGGGCAGAGCATCGGGGTCCTCTCTTTGAACCCGGGTGCGCTGTAACGCGACGTGGCCGCCAGGCGTGACGGTGGCAGTAAGTTCAGCAACCAGGCACCTCGGCACAACGGTCCGTGATAAGAGTTGCTTTGCGAAACGCCCGTGCCGAGTGATTGGCCAGGCAGTCCGAACTGTTTTCCCGCGCCCGCGATATCGATATACATGTGCGCGGAAAGGCCGAGAACCCAGCCAAGCCTTCGGCTCGCTCACGCTCGATGTCGACGTCCTCATGCGAAACGCGGGCATGTCAAGCCGTCTTGAAGATCTCGCGCCCTGCGCGGCCGCTTGACATAGCGGCACTCATGCACCCGACCGTTCTTGTTCACGCTCGGGGTGCTTATGCCAGCGCCCCGTCGGGCACGGTGGCAAAGTTGTGATGCCGAATGACTCTGAGGCGGTGGTCGCGAGCCCCAAGGGGCTGATTTGCACAGCAGCGGTGGCGCAATTTGCCCAGAGCGCATGGCGGGTCGCGCCACCTCCGGACATTCTCTCGGACGCGTGGATCGCAGGCTTTCACGCGGCATATGAGGGGGTGCGGCGCTGTGTGAGTGGTGTTGACGACCTCGAGCAAGGCATGTCGAAGAGGAGCTGCTTCTTATGCGCGCGAGAGTCGCTGCGCCACCATAGCGGGGCATACAACGGCGCCCACCGGGCCAAGGACGAACGTCATAAGTGCCCATCCAACCGGCGACGCGATCCTCAGGAATTTCGCGGCTTCGGCAATCTGTAGCGGTAGCAACACGGAGCTCATGAGAAACGTCACCAGTGACGCAATCGCCAAATTGCCGTGTGTGCTGACGCCCAGCGACACCACCGCTCCGAGAGAGAACCAATATCCGAAGACTGCCAAGCTGAGCCTTCGCAGTAGTCGATCCCTTTCTCGCACCCGAGGGCTGGCAATGTTCGGCTGAATCATACGGGTCACTTGTTGGCCTGATCCTCGATCGGGCATGTCGGCCGCCGCCGTCTCTGCATGCCGGACGCGCCGTACGAGCGTTGGCCAACAACGGCAAAGTTTCGACGCCGCGTAGCTGGGACGCTGAGGCGCATCCTGCTGGCGCGATGCTCAGAGCTTCCGAATGGCGCAAATGCGGGCCTGCACCCAGCATCAGCTGAGCAAGACTTTCCGACATGTTGATTTGACCCGGAGGGGAGGTCGCATGCTGGCCCTGCATCGACGTACGCACGCGTCGAGGGATCAGGACGGACAATTCGTTGGCGCCTGGCCGATCCTTGGCTCAGTCCCCGGACTGCGCCGCCCAGACGCTTGCGCGCGAGCCCCGGCAACGGCTACCCTTCTGCTATTTTTTGGAAGAGCGCCAGCCTTGCCTCGACGCACGGCTCGCCCGGTCCGCTAATCATGGCAACAGCCGCCAGCGAGCGGTGCCCGCCAAGCCGGCTTT
>JAQGMP010000420.1 GCA_028292285.1 Variovorax sp.
GTGCGTCTCGGTGCCCCAGCCCGGCACCATGGTGACCAGCCCGCGCAGCGCATAGCCGGTTCCGATGGTGACCATCACCGCGGCGAAAGCCGGCTGCCCGATGATGTGGCGCAGCACGAAACGCTCGAACAATGCGCCGAAGGCCGCCAGCACGGCCACCGTCGCCAGCACCGCGACGCCGAACGGCAGGTGCCATAAGGAAAAGAACGTGTAGGCCACGAAACCACCCAGCATCATCACGTCGCCCTGCGCGAAGTTGACGACCTCGGTGGCCTTGTAGATCAGCACGAAGCCAAGCGCCACCAGGCCGTAGATACAGCCGATGGCGATCCCGCTGAATGCGACCTGGACGAGTTCCACTACAGCAGCCCGGCCTTCTTCAGCCGCTCTTCCATCAAACCGAACACGCCGATCGGCGATGGCCTGGCGGTCGCCAGGTCGGCGATGCGCGCAAAGGCTTCGTCGAACATGTCGACCGTCACTTCTTTGGACGGATCGAACTGCACGCCGTCGGTTTCGAAGAACGCGACGCGGCCATAGCCGCCGCCGCCCGCCGCGATGATGGTGCCGGATTCGGCGCACTTCTCGCTGCACAGCCAGGCGACCGCGGCCGACACGAAGTCGGGATTCAGGTACTTCTGCAACTGCTCGCCGACCAGTCCCTCGGTCATGCGCGTGTTGGCCGACGGCGAGATCGCGTTGGTCAGGACGTTGTTCTTCTTGCCCTCGATCGTCAGGCAGTTCATCAGCCCGAGCAGCGCCATCTTGGCCGCGCCGTAGTTGGTCTGGCCGAAGTTGCCGTTGGTGCCGGCGACCGACGTGGTGACGACCACGCGGCCGTACTTCTGGCCCATGAAGATCGGCCAGGCTGCCTTGGTGACGTACACGCTGCCCATCAGGTGCACGTCGAGCACCGCCTTGTAGTCGGCCATCTCCATCTTCATGAAGCTCTTGTCGCGCAGGATGCCCGCGTTGTTGACCACGATGTCCAGCTTGCCGAAGCGGTCGACAGCGGTCTTGACGATGCCGGCCGCGCTCTCGGCATCCGACACCGACGCGTAGCTGGCCACCGCCTCGCCGCCGGCCGCACGAATCTCGGCGACGACCTTGTCGGCCGCGGCGTTGTCGCCGCCCTGCCCGTTGACACTGCCGCCCAGGTCGTTGACGACCACCTTGGCGCCCTGCTTCGCCAGCAGCAAGGCATGGGAGCGCCCGAGGCCTGCGCCGGCGCCTGTCACGATGGCCACGCGGCCGTCCAGTCTTGTCGTCATGTCTCTTCTTTCGTTCGGGTGGTTGCGGTTGATTGACTCAGGCAGATTGCGTGAACATCGGCACCGCCTGGCCGTCGACGTCGCGGAACGCGACCGACACGGGCATGCCGATGGCGATGCGCTCCAGCGGCGTGTCGACGATGTGGGTGAGCAGGCTCACGCCTTCGTCGAGCGCCACATAGGCGATGACGTAGGGGTCGGCGTTTTTCTGGCGCGTGATGGCGAACGAATAGACCGTTCCGCTGCCTTTGGCTTCGACCCACGCCGTGTCGCCGCTCATGCAGAACGGACACATCGGCCGCGGGTAGTGAAACAGCGCCTCGCAGGCGTTGCAGCGCTTGATGAGCAGCTTGCCGCTCTCCGAGCGCCAGACCGCGTCGTTGTGCAATTGGGGTTGTACGGCGTTCACGGTTCAGACCCTTTCGAGGATGACGGTGGCGCTGCCATGGCGCGAACCCAGCAGGCCGCCGGTGCCGTGCGCCACGGCCAGGTCGCAATTGGCGACCTGCACCTTGGGATGCGCTTCGCCGCGAAGCTGGCGCACCGCTTCGATGACCTTGGTCATGCCGCCGCGGTTGGCCGGGTGGTTGTTGCACAGGCCGCCGCCGTCGGTGTTGAACGGCAGCTTGCCGACGCCGGAGATCAGGTTGCCGTCGCTCACGAAGCGGCCGCCCTGGCCGCGCTCGCAAAAGCCGATGTCCTCGATCTGCATGACGACGGTGATCGTGAAGCTGTCGTACAGCGATGCGTACTTGATGTCTTTCGGGGTGATGCCCGCCTCGGCGAAAGCCGTGGCCGCGGACTGCTGGCCGGCCGAGAACGAGAGGTCGATGCGCCCGCCGTTGTTGTGCTTGATCGCCTCGCCGGCGCCCTTCACCTTGACGAGCGGCCGTTTCAGCCGGCGCGCGATGTCGGGCGACACCACGATGAGCGCGCCGCCGCCATCGCTGACCACGCAGCAATCGAGCCGATGCAGCGGGTCGGCCACCATCGGCGAGTTGACGACGTCTTCGACCGTGACGACATCGCGCAGCATCGCGAGCGGGTTGTGTTGTGCGTGGTGCGACGCTGCGACCTTGACCCATGCCAGCTGTTCGCTGGTGGTGCCGTGATCGTGCATGTGCCGTTTGGCGACCATCGCGTACAGGTTGGCGGTCGAGGGCCTGAAAGGCAGCTCGTAGGGCAGTTCGGGCATTACCGGATCGCTCATGAAGCCGGTCTCGCCGATCGGGCCAGGACCCGAGCGCGGGCGGCCCGCCAGCGTGATGAGCGCGACGGAGCACTTGCCCTCGGCGATGGCTTGCGCCGCGTGGCCGACCTGCAGGATGTAGCCCGAGCCGCCGGTGTTGGTGGTGTCGACGTGCCTGAGTTTCAGGCCCATGTACTCGGCCATCGACATCGGGCCGAGTCCCGGTGCGTCGCTGCCGCAGAAGTAGCCGTCGACGTCCTTCAGCGTCAGACCGGCATCGTCGAGCGCGCCTTTGGCCACGTCGGCGTGAAGCTGCGCCAGCGAGATGTCGGTGGCGCGCCGTGTCGGGTGCTCGTAGGCGCCGGCGATGTAAGCCTTGCCGTTGATGCTCATGGTCGGGCTCAGTCGTAGTACTGGAAGACGATCTCGGCGACGTAGGCGGGCTTGGCCGCGCCTTCGACTTCGAGCGTGGCTTCGGCGGCGATACGCCAGCCGCCGGCGATCTGCTGCGCGTCCTTGATGGTCTCGCTCAAACGCACGCGGGCACCGGCGGGCACGGGCGACAGAAAGCGCATCTTGTTCAGGCCGTAGTTGAGGATGCTGCGGCAGGTGACCGAGTAGATCTGCGGCTGCAGCACGCCGAGCAGGGACAAGGTCAGGTAGCCGTGCGCAATGGTCGTACCACCGGGTGCTTCGCGCCGGGCGCGCTCGATGTCGACGTGAATCCACTGGCGGTCGCCGGTGAGTTCCGCGAAGCGATCGATCATGTCCTGCGAGACCACCATCCAGTCGCTGTGACCGAGTGGTTGGCCGAGCGTCGCGGCGAGCTGGGCAGGGTTTGGGTATTGGGTCATAGTGCTTCGCAGGTAACGAGGCGCTATTGCACGCTGCGACCCTTGCAGCGTCTGTCCCCCAGCTAGGGGACGGTCGGAAAATTCAGTTGAGCAACGGCACGGCCGGACGCTGCTGCACGCCGATCACGCGGCTGTAAGCCATGCCGCGCCAACGGCCCCAGAGCCCGAGATACCACTTCAGCAACTCGCGCTCGCAGCCCACCGACAGGCGCCGATAGGCACGGCTGCGGTAGGTCTTGACGCTCTCCGAAGCGATGCCCAGATCGACCGCGATGCCGGCCGCCGACAAGCCATAGACGATGCGCGCGCAGACCTCCATCTCGCGCCGCGGCAGGTCGCTCATGGCGACCATGCAGCACTCGATGTCTTCGAGCGATGCCAGCGACTGTTCGGGCTTGGGGCATTGCAGCAGCATCACCGCGTGCTTTGCGAGCAGCGCGATCAGCAGGTCCGCAACGCCGGCCAGCCGACCCACGGCTTCGTCGGAAAAAACGCCCTGGTTTTCGGTGCGCAAAATGCTCAGCCCGAAGACCGCATCGGCGCGGCGCCCGCAAATCATGACGCGCTCGCGCACCTTCGGATAGATCAGGTGCCGCAGCTCGCCATCGAACAACTGGTCGACGCGCACGCGCAGGATGCTGGCGCGTCCTTGCTGCACGCGGCCGCGCGCCTCGCAGATCATCGGATCCTTGCGCCAGTGCTGTTGCGTCGCATACAAAAAGGCCTGGCGGTGCGCGGTTTCGCTGCGGTCCCAACTGCCCGTGGCGATCTCGCTGACGCTGTCTTTCTCGAGAAGGAACACGGCGCAATGGTCGGCGCCGCTCAGCACGCGCAGGTAGTTCAGCAGCTCTTCGCCGAAGCGCGGACTGCCGACCGCTTCGACGACATCGGGCAGCTCGGCCTGCGTATCCAGCAACTGCTCACGGACGAGGGTGTTGAGTTCCGAAGACCCGGCGGCGTGCTGCATGTCCAAGGGGCGCTCCTTCGAGAAATGATCGTGTAAGCCTATCGATAGTACTTCTCGGAATCGAGCCGTACATAGGGCCGTACCCGAACCCCGGCACCCGGTGCCGAAGGCAAGAAACTCAATTCAGCGTCGGCCGCGGCGCAGGCCGGGCACCGACGCCCAGATAGACGCTGCCCTTCCATTGGCTCCACAGCGCCAGGTACCAGGTCAACAGCTCGCGCCCGCAGCCGATCTGGAGCCGCTGGTAGGCGCGCTTGCGGTAGGTCTTGACGCTCTCTTCGCCGATCGACAAGTCGAGCGCGATGCCGATGGTCGACAGGCCGAACAGCACGCGCGCGCACACCTCGGCCTCGCGCCGCGGCA
>JAQGMP010000423.1 GCA_028292285.1 Variovorax sp.
GCAGCCAGGCCTCGCGCGTGCTCGGAAAGGTCGACTGATCGGCCGTGTACGTCAACAGCAGTTTCGGCACGCCGGTGCGCGCCAGGTTCGACGGCCCGTCGGCCTGCGAGCGCGACGACCATTGCGAAAGAAACGCGCTCAGCGAGGTGGTCCGCCCCATCGCATTGGCCGAATAGTTGACCTGGCGCGCATCGCCCCACACGCTGCCGGGCGCTCGGTCGTTGGCATCGATGCCGAGGTCGACGCACCGCGGGTCGGCGTGCGTGCGATAGACGATGAAGGCTTGGTCGCGCGGCGCGCCCGGCGTGCTGCGAAGCGTCTTCAGCCGGTCGAGCGCCCAGGCTTCGATGCGGTCCAGCCGCGCCTGCTGCGCCGCACCGAAGCGCGCGAGAAAGCCGGCGTCGTAAGGCACGCGCTGGCGCGGGTCGTACATGTCGAGCGCCGCATCGACCGACATCGGATCGTGCTCGTCCGTCACGGAGGGATCGATCCACTGGCGCATCAGCCGCGACCGCCCGGCGTGCGCGCCGCACAGCGCGACACCGTCCACAGGCGGCAGGTCGGCCGGATGAAGATGCGTCGGATCGCCGTCGGGAAAATGATGCGCCGTGAGTTCTTCGGCCTGCGCCTGGTAGAAGGCCGACAGCGCCGCACCGCCGGAGTTGCCGATGAGCACGACCTTCTCGTAGCCGGCCGCGCGCAGATAGCCGACGCCGGCGCCCAGGTCCTGAATGGCGCGCTCCATCAGCAGCAGCGTGTCGTTGCCCATGTAGCGCGAGTTCAGTCCCATGCAGCAGATGCCGCGCTCGGCCATCGGACCGATCAGGTAGTGGCCCATGAAATTGCTGGTCGGATGCATCACGATGGCGGCGATGCGTTTCGGACCCTGCGGCGCGCGGAAGGCGCCGTAGATTCGCGGCCGCAGCATCTGCAGGCCCGACTGGCTCTCCAGGCTCGCGCCCGGCTTGACGTCGATGACAACGAGTTGCGGATCACCCATGGGTGGCGCCTTCGCGGGCGGTTCGTTGCAGCTCGGCCTTGCGCAATGTCCAGGCGTCGAGGTCGGCACGGGCGTGCAGCGCATGCGCGTCCATCTCCGATTGCGGGACCGTCGGCGTGGTCAGCTCGATGCGGATGCCGTTGGGGTCGAAAAAGTAGATCGATTCGATGATGTGGTGGTCGGTCACGCCGAGCACGTCGACGCCGGCCGCCTGCAGCCGCGCCTTGGCTGCGCGCAATTCGTCGACGCTGTCGACGCGCAGCGCGATGTGGTTGACCCACGCCGGCGTGTTGGGCGAGGGCAGAGCGGCGATGTCGTCGCCCAGGTCGAAGAAGGCGATGAACGAACCGTCGCGCATCTCGAAGAAGATGTGCACGTAGGGGCAGTACTCGCCGGTGCTCGGCACATGATCGCTCTGGATCACGTGGACCAGCGGCAGTCCCAGCAGGTCTTCGTAGAAGCGGCGGGTTTCTTCGCTGTCGCGGCAGCGCCAGGCAAAGTGGTGCAGCCCGCGCACGGGCACGGCGGGGGGTGCGAGAGGCAGGGTCTCGGCTTCGGGCATGGCTTGTCTCCTTCGGGGGCTCGGGGAGGATTTGGCCGCGCTTCGTCTTATCATTCAATCGAAATAAATTCATCGATTTATGAACTGAGACCATGAATCTGACATTGCGCCAGTTGCGTGCTTTCGTCGCGGTGGCGGAAACGGGCAGCTTCACTGCGGCGGCCGCCATCCTTCACGTGACGCAGTCGGCACTGAGCGTGCTGGTGCGTGAACTCGAACGCGAGATGGGCGTCCAGTTGTTCGACCGCCATACGCGGCGCGTGCTGCTGTCGGAAGCCGGCCGCGAATTCCAGCCATCGGTCCAGCGCATGCTGACCGACCTGAGCGAAGCAGTGGCCGGCGTCACCGAACTGCGCGACAAGAAGAAGGGTGTGCTGCGGCTGGCCGCGCCGCAACTGATGGCGTGCACGCTGATGCCCCGAGTGATCGCCGCGTACCGCGCGCAGTACCCCGAGATCGACGTGCGGCTGGCCGACACGCTGCCCGAGCAGCTGCTCGACGGCGTGCGTTCGGGCGAGGCCGAAATGGCGGTCGGGCAAGACGTGCCGGTCGACGCCTCGATCGAGCGCCGTACGCTGTTTCGCGACCGGCACTGGCTGATCTGCCTGCCCGACCATGCGTTCGCCAGGCGGCGCAAGGTCCGCTGGAACGAACTGGGGCCCTATACCTTCATCGCGCCGACACGCGACTTCAGGCAGCGCGTCTTGCCCGAACTGCAAGGCGAGGCAAGAGCATTCATCGAGGATGCCGCGACGCAGGAGGTGTCGTACATGACCACCGCACTGGGCATGGTCGCATCGGGCCTCGGGCTCACGGTGTGTCCGACCTATTCGGCGTCGCTGGTGCGCGCGCACGGCCTGCAGATGGTGCGGCTCGAAGCACCGGACTTTCATCGGGACGTCTGCCTCTACAGCAAGTCCCGGCGCTCGCTGTCGCCTGCGGCCGAGAGCTTCACGCAAGTGCTCGAGGCCTACGTGGCCGGGCTTCCGCACAGCACGCGCTGAATCTGCCGCGTCGGCCGACCCTTGCGCGCCGATGCAGGGCACGCCCGGTTGCGCCGTTTAAAAAATGGAATTATATTTTGATTTCATAAAAAGCGAAGGAGACATCGCATGATCACCCGCCGTAGCACCCTCCACGGCCTGGCCGCCGGCGCGCTCTCGTTGGCCGGGGGCTCGGCCTTCGCGCAGGACGACAGGCCGATCACGATCCTGGTCGGCGCCGCCTCCTCGATGGACTTCACGGCGCGGCTGGTGGCCGAGCAGCTGCACGAAGCGTTGGGCCGGCCGGTGGTGGTGGTCAGCAAGCTCGGTGCCGGCGGCCGGCTCGCGCTCGGCGAGCTCAAGCGCTCGGCACCCGACGGCCGCACGCTGATGTTTTCGACCAGCAGCCCCTTCGCGATCTACCCGCACATCTACACCAAGCTCGACTACGACCCGGTCGCCGATTTCACGCCGATCGGCAGCGTCTGCTGGTTCGATGTCGGTGTCGCCACCGGCCCGCAGACCGGTGCGACGGACATGGCGCAATTGCTGGCATGGATTCGCGCCAAGGGCAGCGCGGGCACGGTGTACGGCGCGGCGCCCGGCGCGGGTTCGTCTTCGCATTTCGTCGGCATCGCCACCGCGCTGGCGACCGGTCTGCCGATGACGCCGGTGCACTACAAGGACAGCGGCGTCGGCATCATCGACCTGGCCTCGGGCCGGTTGCCGATCATGATCACCGGCACCAGCCCGCTGGTGGAGATGCACCGGTCCGGCAAGATCCGCCTGCTGGCGGTGTCGGGCGAACGGCGCTCGCCGCTGGCGCCCGAGGTGCCGACGCTGAAGGAAGCGGGCGTGAACGTCGTGATCCAGAATTCCGCCGGCCTCTACGGGCCGCCGAAGATGCCGCGCGAACTGGCCGAGCGCATCCATGCCGCGGTGATGCCGATGCTCGCCAAACCCGACATGCTGGAGAAGCTCGCGGGGCAGGGCATGGCGCCTTCGCCGATGACGGGGCCGCAGCTCGCCGCGTCGCTGGCCGTGGAGCGCAGGCGCTTCGAGATGCTGGTCAAGGCCAGCGGCTACGTGCCGGAGGCGCTGTGATGGCCGATATCCGCATCGCGACGGCGCAGCGTTTTCTGGACGCGCTCGCCGCACCGCAAGAGCAGATCGCGGGCCGGCTGCTGCCGCTGCTGCATCCCGAGGTGCGGCTGATGCGGCTCGGCAAGAGTGCCAGCGGTGCCGAGGCTGTGGCCGAAGAGTTGCAGCAGGGCGCCAACGGCGAGCTGTCGCGCAAGCTGCAATGGCAGGCGCCGCGGGCGGCGGGCAGCGCGGTGCGCCTCGTCGGCGAGCGCCGGCCCGGCACACCGGATCGCGGCCTGGTCGTCACGCTGGGCTTCGATGGCGATGCGATCGCCCTCGTGCAGCAGCAGCGCACGCTGCCACCGCCGCCCGATGCGCGGCCGCTCGTGCTGCCCGAATCGCTGAAGAAGATGGTGGACAACGCGCTGGTCGAGCGCCATCCGATGCTGATGGCCTACAGCGACCCCGAGGGCCAGCCGGTGCTGAGCTTCCGCGGCTCGGTGCAGGCCTGGGGCGACGACCAGCTGGCGATGTGGGTGCGCAGCGCCGACGGCGCCTTCGTCCAGGCCATCCGCAGCAACCCGCGCGTGGCCCTGGTCTACCGCAACGAGGAGAGCAAGGCGACCTACAACTTTCAGGGCCGCGCGCGCGTGAGCGATCTGGAGAGCGACCGGCAGCGCGTCTTCGCCGCGGCGCCCGAGGCCGAGCGCGGCCATGACTTCGCGATGCTCGGTGTGGTGGTGCTGGTCGACCTGGACCGCGTCGAAGGCTACGCGGGCCTCGGCCCGGCGGGGCAGGTGGACCAGTTGCGCATGCTGCGCGGCGCCCCGGCAATCTGAACTTCAACCCAGGATGGAGACGACATGAAAGCAGAAACGGACAGCCAGGAACTGACGCGGGTGGGGCCGGGCACGGTCATGGGCGACTTCATGCGGCAGTACTGGATACCCGCCGCGAAGTCGAACGAGCTCGCGGCCGACGGCACGCCGATGCGGCTGATGCTGCTCGGCGAGAAGCTCATCGCCTTTCGCGATTCGAGCGGCCGTGTCGGCGTGATGGACCATCAATGCCCGCACCGCTGCGCTTCGCTGGTGCTCGGACGCAACGAACAGGACGGCATCCGCTGCATCTATCACGGCTGGAAGTTCGACGTCGACGGCAACTGCGTCGACATGCCGAGCGTGCCGCCGGCGCAGGACTTCAAGGAGAAGGTCAAGGCGAAGGCGTACAAGGCGTTGGACCGCAACGGCCTGGTCTGGG
>JAQGMP010000459.1 GCA_028292285.1 Variovorax sp.
CCGTAGCGCTGCTTCATCATCGGACGAATGACCGCGCGCGAAAGCCGAAACACCGCTTTCAGGTTGGTGTCGAGCACAGCATCCCAATCGTCGTCTTTCATGCGCATCGCGAGGTTGTCTCGCGTGACGCCGGCGTTGTTCACCAGCACTTGGATGGCGCCATGCGCCTTCACGATCTCGTCGATCAGCGCCTCGACCGCCGTAGCGTCGTTGACGTCGAGCGAGCGTCCACGGCCATCGAAGGCGCTCAAGGTCGAAGTGATTTTGGCCGCACCGTCGTCGGTGGTGGCGGTGCCAATGACCTTCAAGCCGCGCTGCGCGAGTTCGAGCGCGATGGCCGCGCCGATGCCGCGTGACGCGCCGGTGACCAAAGCAACCTGGCCTTCGAATTTGGGAATGCTCATAAAAGGGAGAGTTGCTTCGGCTCTTCAGCCGGCAAGCGCGATTTTTGTTTCTGCGAGTGTCGCCGGGTCGTAAACAGACGCAGCCATCAGTTCGGGTGCGATGCGCTTCGCCATCCCGGCCAGAACCCTGCCCGGCCCACACTCGATGATGGCGCCGACACCGCGCGCTTTCAAGGCTTGCACGGTTTCGACCCACCGCACGGGGCCTGCGGCCTGACGCACCAAGGCGTCCCGAATGCGATCGGGATCGATTTCGACCGCCACGTCGACATTGTTGAGCACCGGGATTTGCGGCGCCGACAACGACACTGTCGCGAGCCTGGCGCGCAGGGCTTCTGCCGCCGGCTTCATCAGGCTCGAGTGAAAAGGCGCCGACACCGGCAACAGCAGCGCGCGTTTGGCGCCGTTCGCCTTGAGCAGTTCGCAAGCTTTGTCGACCGCGGCCTTGCTGCCGGCGATCACCGTTTGCATCGGGTCGTTGAAGTTGACGGCTTCGACGATTTCGGCGCTGTCCGGGCCGAAAGTGACCGTCGCTTCGGCGCACCCAGCGATGACTTCAGCGCTGTCCATGCCAAGGACCGCAGCCATCGCGCCGGTGCCGACCGGAACCGCCTTTTGCATCGCATCGGCGCGAAAGCGAACCAGGGGCGCCGCCTGGGCCAGCGTCAATACGCCAGCGGCCACGAGCGCTGAATATTCGCCGAGCGAATGACCCGCAACGATCGAAGGCGTCGCGCCACCTTCGGCCTGCCATGCGCGCCAAGCCGCCACGCCGGCCACCAGCATCACCGGTTGGGTGTTCGTGGTGAGTGCAAGCGCTTCCCTCGGACCGTTCTTGATCAACGCGCCGATGTCCTCATCCAGAGCATCGGACGCCTCACGCACGGCATCGACGACAGCGGGATGGTCGCCCCAACCGTCGAGCATGGCCACGGCCTGAGAGCCTTGACCTGGAAAGACAAAAGCAAAAGATGTCATATTTTTATGTCTCCGACAGACTTGTAGCGCGCTGCTGCAGCGCGCTACAAATTCAACAGCACCGCGCCCCAGGTGAATCCTCCGCCGACGCCCTCGAGCATCACGGTATCGTTCTTTTTCACCTTGCCCGAGCGCACGGCTTCGTCGAGTGCCAAAGGAATCGACGCCGCCGAGGTATTGCCGTGCTCGTGCACCGTGACGATCAGTTTTTCGAGCGGCAACTTGAGCTTTTTTGCCGTGCCTTCCATGATCCGGATGTTGGCTTGATGCGGGATCAGCCAGTCGATGTCTGCCTCGGTCTTGCCCGCCTTGGCAAGCGTCGCCCGCGCTGCATCTTCCAGAACGCGCACCGCCAGTTTGAAGACGGCCTGGCCGTCCATGTGCAACAGCGGCGTGCCGAGAACCTTGCCGCCGGAAACATGCCCCGGCACGCACAGAATCCCGACGTGCTTTCCGTCGGCATGAAGATCGCTCGCCAGAATGCCCGGCTCGTCGCTCGCCTCGAGGACCACCGCGCCGGCGCCATCGCCGAACAACACACACGTCGTGCGATCGTTGAAGTCGAGAATGCGAGAAAACACTTCGGCGCCGACGACCAGGGCGCACTTTGCCGTGCCGGTCCGAATCATCGCGTCGGCCACGGTCAGCGCGTAGACAAAGCCGCTACAGACCGCTTGAACGTCGAAGGCTGGGCACCCTGCGATGCCCAATTTGTGCTGGAGGATTGCCGCAGAGGATGGAAAAACCATGTCCGGCGTCGATGTCGCAACGATGATCAGGTCGATTTCGCTGGCTTTGCGGCCGGCCGATTCCAGCGCATGCGTCGCAGCCACCAGCGCCAAGTCGCTGGCACCCACGTCGGGCTCTGCGAAATGACGCGCATGGATACCCGTGCGATCGATGATCCACTGGTCCGAGGTTTCAATGCCTCGCAGCGCCAGATCGGCTGCAAGTTCGTCGTTGGTCACCCGGCGCGGCGGCAAAAAGCTGCCGGTACCAGTGATGCGTGAAAAAGGAATCATCAAGCGTGAAGCGCCGCAGATGCAACCGGCGCCGTCGACTCATGCCGAGCAAGCAATGGCGCGGCATGGGCGATGCGGGTTCGCACGCGATCTAGCAAGTTGTTGCGAGCGGCATCATAAGCGCGATCCAACGCGTGACCGAAAGCCACCTCGTCCGCCGAGCCATGGCTCTTGAACACCAATCCGCGCAGGCCGAGTAGCGCAGCGCCGTTGTACCTTCGGTGATCCAGGCGATTT
The DNA here is from genome assembly GCA_028292285.1 of Variovorax sp. Classification (GTDB taxonomy): domain Bacteria; phylum Pseudomonadota; class Gammaproteobacteria; order Burkholderiales; family Burkholderiaceae_C; genus Variovorax. Next base: position 2,642 of record JAQGMP010000459.1, read on the forward strand.
TTAAACGCTTTTAGTACCGGATAGGCAACGATAGCAGCCGCCTTGGTGAAAATATTGCGGGAGAACTCCACGCGGATGAACTCGCCGATCATCGAAGCCACGCCTTCGCTGGCCTTGAGCGCCACGTTGCCGACGAAGCCGTCGCATACAACGATGTCGGTCGTGCCCTTGAAAATGTCGTTTCCTTCGACATTGCCATAAAAGTTCAAATCTTGCGAATTGGCGGCGGTACGCAGCAGTTGGGCCGCCTTTTTTATCGTTTCGCTGCCTTTGATCGCCTCTTCGCCGACGTTCAGCAGGCCGACAGTGGGTGACTCGTTACCGGTCAGCGCCGAAACCAAGGCCGAGCCAAGCACCGCAAACTGCAGCAGATCCTCGGCATCGCAATCGATATTGGCGCCCAGATCCAGGACGGTGGTTGCGCCACCCTTGATGTTCGGCAACTGCGGTGCGATCGCGGGGCGGTCGATACCGTCCATGGTCTTGAGGAGATAGCGGGCGATTGCCATCAAAGCCCCCGTGTTGCCGGCAGAGATCGCGGCTTGGGCGGCGCCATCTTTGACTTGCTGAATGGCGACTCGCATCGACGAATCTTTTTTCCGGCGCAGGGCGACTTCGATCGGGTCGTCCATGCCGACCACTTCGCTCGCCTGGATGATCGTCGCGCGAGCGTGCGAGAAACCGGTCAGCGCGGCCGGTGCGCCGACCATCAAAAGTGCGGCCTCGGGATGTCGTTCGAGAAACGCACGACAAGCGGGCAGCGTGACGCCGGGGCCATGGTCACCACCCATGCAATCCACGGCAAGCGTGATCGCAGTCGGCACGGCGGAGGATACAGATGGTGTAGCCATCAAAACAAAGGCCCGACGCTACGGGGAAAGTAGCTTCGGGCCTTGGCCTTGGCGTGCGAAATCAGGCTTCGGACTTGTTCTTGAGCACCTGACGGCCACGGTAAAAACCGTTGGGGCTGATGTGGTGGCGCAAGTGCGTTTCGCCCGTGGTCGGCTCGACGGCAATGCCGGGAACCACGAGAGCGTTGTGCGAACGATGCATGCCGCGCTTGGAAGGCGACTTTTTGTTTTGCTGGACAGCCATGATGGCTCCTGGACTGGTAAGTGGGTGAGTGGATGCGCTTCAGGGCGGCAGGCCCCGAGACCGAAAGCGGCGCACGCGAAGCCCATGATTATAGCCCAGGCAGCCCGATTCTGCCAGCCTGCTACTTGCCCGTGGGGGAGCGCAATGCGCCCAGCACGGCAAACGGACTGGGCTTGGCGGCCTCGGACTCCTCGAAATCTGCGTCGGCCACCGACAATTTGACCGGCACAGGACAAACCTCGTGCACCGGCGTCACCGGAATTTCCATCAGCAACTCGTCTTCCACGAGTTCCTGCAGGTTGAAGTCGCGGCTGGTCACGAGCAAAT
>JAQGMP010000464.1 GCA_028292285.1 Variovorax sp.
AACCCTACAGCGTGATCCTTCTCGACGAAGTGGAAAAAGCCCACCCGGACGTCCACGAAATCTTCTACCAAGTCTTCGACAAGGGATGGATGGAAGACGGAGAAGGCAGGCGCATCGACTTCCGGAATACGACGATCTTGCTGACGAGCAACACCGGCTCTGAACTCATCGCCAATCTTTGCGAAGACCCGGCATTGGTGCCTGATACCGCCGCGCTGCGCGAGGCCCTGCAGCCAGCGCTTCGACAGCTCTTCCCCGCTGCGTTCATCGGACGGCTGTCGGTGGTGCCCTATCTGCCGCTGGGCGAGCAAGCGCTCGGCCGCATCGTCTCGCTCCATCTCGATCGTGTCGTGGCCCGCATGCAGGAACAACACGGCATCGAACTGCTCTACACGCCTGCGATGGTCACCCACGTGATCGAGCGTTGCGGCACCCACGAAACCGGTGCGCGGCGTCTGATCGGTTTCATCGAACAGAACCTGTTGCCTCTTCTGTCTCGGCACTGGCTCGACGCATTGCAAGACAAACGCTCGATATCCCGCATCTCTGTCGACGTCGAAGCGCGCCGATCGGAAGACCCGAAGTCACACGAAGGAGACGTCATCACCACGCGTATCGACTACGTCTGATCTTCTCGGGTTGTCACACCCGAATTCTTTAAATCACTTTTTCTCAGGGAGTTTCAATGATCAATAGCAGCAGTCAGAAGTTCATCGCCCGCAACAGGGCACCGCGCGTACAGATCGAGTACGACGTGGAAATCTACGGATCCGAAAAGAAGATCGAGTTGCCTTTTGTGATGGGCGTGCTGGCCGACCTTTCGGGCAAGCCGCTCGAGAACTTGCCGCCTGTGGCAGATCGCAAGTTTCTGGACATCGACATCGACAACTTCGACGAACGCATGAAGGCGATCCAGCCGCGTGTCGCTTTTGCGGTGCCCAACACGCTTTCCGGAGAAGGCCACCTGATGGTCGACATCACCTTCGAAAGCATCGACGACTTCTCGCCTGCGGCCGTGGCGCGCAAGGTTGAGCCGCTGAGCCGATTGCTCGCCGCCCGCACGCAACTCGCCAATTTGCAGACCTACATGGACGGCAAGGCTGGTGCCGAAAGCCTTGTCAACAAGTTGCTGCAGGACCCGGGCCTCATGAAGTCGCTCGCAGCGACGCCCAAGCCGCAGGCCGCTGTAGACAGCGACGCGCCGGTCAACGCCTAAACGCATCGATCACCGCAACCCAGGGAATAAAAAATGAAGACCATCACAAAGCAAGCGCCGGCGGCGCATGCAGAGTTCAACGACGTTACGGATTTCTCCTCGTTGCTCGACAAGGAGTTCAAGCCCAAGACCGACGAAGCGCGCAACGCAGTGGAAGCTGCCGTTCGCACGTTGGCGGAGCAGGCGCTCATGAACGCCACGACGATGACCGATGACGCGTACAGCAGCATCGAAGCCATCATCGCGGAGATCGATCGCAAGCTTTCCGAGCAGATCAATCTCGTGCTTCACAAGGAAGAGTTCCAAAAAGTGGAGTCGGCGTGGCGTGGCATGCATCACCTCGTCTACAACACCGAGACCGACGAGAAGCTGAAGATCCGCTTCATGGACATGTCCAAGGACGAGATGCGCCGCACGATGCGTCGGCACAAGGGCATCGCGTGGGATCAAAGCCCGATCTTAAAACGGATATACGAAGAGGAATACGGCCAGCTCGGTGGCGAGCCCTATGGTTGCCTCGTGGCCGACTACTACTTCGACCACACGCCGGCAGACGTCGAGTTGCTCGGCGCCATCGCCAAGATTTCCGCCGCATCGCACGCGCCTTTCATTGCTGGCTCCTCGCCGGCATTGCTTGGGATGGAATCGTGGCAAGAACTGGCCAATCCGCGTGATCTTGCCAAGATCACTTCGAATCTGGAGCACGCACCCTGGGCCGCTTTGCGCGAAACCGAAGACTCGCGCTACATCGGTCTGGCCATGCCGCGTTTCCTGGCGCGGTTGCCATATGGCGTCAAGACCAATCCGGTCGACGAGTTCGACTTCGAAGAGCAGACCGAAGGTGCGGACCACAAGAACTACGTGTGGAACAACGCTGCCTACGCGATGGCCGTCAACATCAATCGGAGCTTCAAGCTGTACGGCTGGTGCACCATGATTCGCGGCGTCGAATCCGGCGGCACGGTCGACAATTTGCCGTGCCATACTTTTCCGACGGACGACGGTGGCTTCGACATGAAGTGCCCGACCGAGATCGCCATTTCCGATCGGCGTGAAGCGGAACTGGCCAAGGCCGGCCTGATTCCTCTCGTGCATCGGAAGAATACCGACCACGCCGCATTCATCGGCGCGCAGTCCCTGCAAAAGCCGCAGGAATACATGGACCCCGACGCGACCGCGAACGCCAACCTGTCCGCGCGCTTGCCCTACCTCTTTGCCAGCACACGCTTCGCGCATTACCTGAAGTGCATCGTGCGCGACAAGATCGGGACGTTCAAGGAGCGCGACGACATGCAGCGCTGGCTCAACGAATGGATCATGCATTACGTCGATGCCGATCCTGCCAACTCGTCGCAGGAAACCAAGGCGCGTCGCCCGCTCGCTGCGGCCGAAGTGGTGGTCGAGGACGTCGAAGGAAATCCGGGCTATTACAGCGCCAAGTTCTTCCTTCGTCCGCATTTCCAACTCGAAGGCTTGACGGTTTCCCTGCGATTAGTTGCCAAACTGCCTTCGCTCAAGGAAGCCGCCTGATAGCCGCGCTTCAAGTTCAGTAGTTTTTCAGGAAGTGGTGCGAAGACACCACCGGAAAAAGCGGTCGCGGCACATGGGTGTCGCGGCGCTCGTTAGTCGAAGTTGTTTCAATAAAAAGGGAGTTTTTCATGTCACAAGATATCTTTCTCAAGATCAGCGGTATCGAAGGTGAGTCGCTCGATTCGGCGCACAAAAATGAGATCGAAGTGCTCGCCTTCAACTGGCGCGCACTGCAGGAGTCGACCATGCACGCTGGTTCCGGTGGCGGCGCCGGCAAGGCCACGGTCGAAGACCTGGAGTTCGAACACTATGTCGATCGTTCGAGCCCCAACCTGATGAAGTACTGCCTGACCGGCAAGCACGTTCAGGAAGCCAAGCTCACCGTGCGCAAGGCCGGCGGCAGCCCGCTCGAGTACCTCAAGTTCACGTTCACCGACGTCATCATCACCAGCGTTCAGCCTTTCGGTTCGAACTCTGACGATCTGCGCGTCAAGGAACGGGTCCGCCTGTCGTTCTCGAAGATCAAGCAGGAATACGCGGTGCAGAACGCGCAAGGCGGCAGCGGCGGTGCCGTGACTGCCGGCTACGACATCAAGGGCAACAAAGAGTCCTAATGTTGCAGGGCCCGGTGACGGGCCCTGTCGAATTTTCGGTCGCGGATGTGGCGCTCTCCTCGGTAGGCGCTACATCGGGCCGTTTTTTCGACGCACATGAATTCCATCTGTCATCACAGCGAAGAAGAGATCGTCACACCATGAGTTGGTACAACAAGGTTGCCTGGAGCGAAGGCCTCTTTTTGCGTCCGCAGCTGTTTCAGCAGCAAGAGCGCTATCTCGAGCACCTTGCCCACAAGCGCGCGGCCGCACTGAGCCCGTTCTTCTGGGGTTTCAGCCACTATGCGATCGACGCCGAGTCGTTGTCGCTCGGCAAAGTGGTGCTCGCCAGCGCTGCCGGCATATTTGCGGACGGTACGCCGTTCGACACGCCAGGCCAAACGCCGCCGCCCGCTCCTTTGACGATCCTTCCGGAGCATCTCGAACAGATCATTTACCTCGCAGTGCCGATTCGCACGCCGAATGGAGAAGAGACGAGCTTCGACGAACCCGGCGCATCTGCGTCGTCGCTCGCGCGTTTTTCGGTTTTCGATACCGAACTGCGCGACGCCAACTCGATCGGCCAAGGGCCGAAGACCGTTCAACTTTCCCGCCTGCGCTTGCGCTTGTTGCCGCAGCGCGAACTCACCGATGCATGGATCGGGCTCCCGCTGACCAGGGTCACGACCTTGCGCTCCGACGGCAGCATCGCAGTCGACGCCAACCTCATCCCCCCCGTGTCCGGCTATGGCGCCAGTCCATTGCTGACCGACTGGATGACCAATTTGCACGGACTGTGTCGGCTGCGTGCCCAGTCGCTTGCCGGGCGCCTGAGCGGCAATGACGGAAAGTCGAGCGAAGCCGCCGAGGTGTCCGACTTCTTGCTTCTGCAGATTCTCAATCGATGCGAACCGTTGCTGGAGCACTGGTTGCGCGTGAAAGAAACCTCGCCCGAGCATCTGTACACCTTGCTGAAAACGCTGAGCGGCGAGCTCGCTACCTTCGTGCGTCCGAGCACGCGGCGCCCGCGCTCGCATCCGCCGTACCAGCATGTCGATCCTTATCTTTCATTCAAGGAGCTGATTGCAGACATCCAGGCTTTGCTGAACGACGTGCTCGTTCGCAGTGCCCAGAACATTCCTCTGGCCAACCGGGCCAATGGCGTTCGCGTTGCGAGCGTCGAGCCTTCGGAGTTGCAGGGATTTTCGAGCCTGGTGTTCGCGGTGGCAGCACACACCCCACCCGACCAACTGGCCACCCAATTTCCTGCGCGCTGCAAGGTCGGGCCGAGCGATCGCCTGGGCGAACTGATTCGCTCCCATCTTCCTGGCATTCCCCTCCAGACGTTGCCGGTTCCTCCAAGGCAGATTCCATTCAACGCGGGC